>NZ_JBHXEM010000228.1:0-1226 GCF_042724755.1 Kitasatospora sp. NPDC127067
GCTCCGCTCCGACATGCGCCGCTGCGCCGAGGCGGCCCGCGCCGAAGCCGAGAGCTGGCGCCCGCACTGGCGGGAGGAGGCGGTGGCCTTCTTCGAGGGTCTGCCGCCGGCGAACGTGGTGCCGGGCGGGTGACCCGGCCGGCCCGGTCCGGGCCGGGCGCGTGGGGACCGGGCCCGGACGGCGGGAGTTCAGCCCGCCGCGTCGTGGGCGAGGCGGGCGCCGGCGCGGACCAGCCACAGGCGGGCGTGCTCCCGGGCGGAGGCCGGGTCGCCCGCGAGCGCGGCGAGGGTCAGCACCCGGTCGTCGGCCGACTCGCCCGCGACGATCCGGGCGGGGACGCCGGCCCGGGCGGCCCGGGCGAGGACCTCGCCGACCGCCTTGCCGCGCAGGCTGGTCGCGTCGTACCGGCCCTCACCGGTGATCACCAGATCCGCCGCGGCGATGTCCCGGTCGAGGCGCAGGAGGTCGGCGACGGCGGCCGCGCCGGGGCGGATGACGGCGCCCCAGGCGGCCGCGAGGCCGTAGGCGGTGCCGCCCGCCGCACCGGCGCCGGGCTGCGCCGGGTCCGCGCCGAGGAGCGCGGCGAGCCGGGTGAGGCCCTGGTCGAGCAGGGCGACCTCGCTCGGGTCCGCGCCCTTCTGCGGGCCGTAGACGGCGGCGGCGCCGTCCGGGCCGAGCAGCGGATTCGTGACGTCGGTGAGCAGCACCACGCCCTCGGGCGGCGCCGGGCGCAGGCCCGTGGCGTCGACCCGGTGGGCCCGCGGCAGTGCTCCGCCGCCGTCGGGGAGCTCCCGGCCCCGCGCGTCGGTCAGCCGCAGGCCGAGCGCCGCGAGCAGGCCGCTGCCGCCGTCGGTGGAGGCGGAGCCGCCGAGGGCGACCGCCAGTCGGCGCGCGCCCGCGTCGAGGGCCGCCGCGACGGTCTCGCCGGTGCCTCGCGTGGTCGCGGTGAGCGGTGCGGGGCGGGACATCAGGGGCAGCCCGCTGGCGACGGCGAGTTCCACCAGCGCGGTGCCGTCGGGCAGGAGGGCGTACAGCCCGGTGACCGGCCGCCCGTCGGGGCCGGTGCGGCCGGGGACCTCGTGCTCGGTGGTGCCGGGCAGGGCGGCCGCGGGGGGGGGGGGGGTGGCCGCCCCGCCCGCCGGCCACGGGCGCCCCGGCAGCGACTCGCCCCCGCCCCCCCCGCCCCCCCCCCCGGGCCCCGCCCCCGCGGCGGCGGGGGCCGGGG
>NZ_JBHXEM010000228.1:1236-7089 GCF_042724755.1 Kitasatospora sp. NPDC127067
GGTGCCCTCGCCGCCGTCGGCCATCGGACGCGCGATCAGCTCGTCGCCCGGCCGCACCGAGCGCCAGCCGTCGGCCAGCGCCCGGGCGGCGTCGGTCGCCGTGACCGTCCCCTTGAAGGAGTCCGGGGCGAGGACGACCCTCATGCGCCCACCACGTGGGCCCGGTGGCGCTCGACCACCGTCGCGAGGGTCCGGTCCCCGGGGGTGTCCCAGATCTCCTGGTTGAAGATCTCGGTCTCGATCCAGCCGGTGTAGCCGGCGGCCGTGACCATGGTCGTCAGCGCGCCGAAGTCGATGTGGCCGTCGCCCACGTGGCCCCGGCCGAGCAGGGCGTCGGCGGGCAGCGGCAGCTTCCAGTCGCAGACCTGGTACGAGGCGATCCGGGCGCCCGCCCGGGCGACCTGCGCGGCGAGGTCCGGGTCCCACCACACGTGGTAGCTGTCGACGACGACGCCGACCTGCTCGACGGGGTGGCGCTCGGCCAGGTCGAGGGCCTGGCCGAGGGTGGAGACCACGGCCCGGTCCGCGCAGAACATCGGGTGCAGCGGTTCGATCGCCAGCCGTACGCCCAGGTCACCGGCGTACGGGGCGAGTTCGGCCAGCCGGTCGGCGACCCGCTCCCGGGCCCCGGTCAGGTCGCGGCTGCCGGCGGGCACCCCGCCGACGACCATCACCAGGGTGTCGGTGCCGAGTTCGGCCGCCTCCTCCAGGGCGCGGAGGTTGTCGGCGAGCGCCGCCCGGCGGGCGTCCGGCCCCTCGGCGGTGAGGAAGCCGCCCCGGCACAGGCTGCTGACGGCCAGTCCCGCCTCGCGGACCAGCTTGGCCGCGGACGCGACGCCGACCTCCTCCACCTTGTCGCGCCAGAGCCCGATCGCCGGGACGCCGGCTGCCGCGCAGCCGCGCACCGCCTCCGGCAGGCTCCAGCCCTTGGTGGTGATCTGGTTCAGCGAGAGCCGGTTCACGCCTCCACCCCCGCCACCGCGAGGAACCGCCGCATCCGGTGCGCGGCCAGTTCCGGATCGGGCAGCACCCCGGCGGCGTCCGCCAGCCGGAACAGCTCCACCAGGTGGACGACGGAACGGCCGCTCTGCGCCCCGCCGACCATGGTGAAGTGGCTCTGGTGGCCGGCCAGCCAGGCGAGGAACACGATGCCCGTCTTGTAGTGGTACGTCGGCGCCGCGAACAGGTGGCGGGCCAGCGGGAGGGTGGGGGCGAGCAGCGCGTCGTACCGGTCGAGGTCGCCGGCGTCCAGGGCGTGCAGCGCGGCCGCGGCGCGGGTGGCGATCGGGTCGAAGACGCCCAGCAGCGCGTGGCTGTGGCCGAGTCCGTCGCCGCGGACGAGCCGCGGGTAGTCGAAGTCGTCGCCGGTGTAGAGCCGGACGCCCTCGGGCAGGGCGCGGCGCAGGGCGATCTCCCGCTCGGCGTCGAGCAGGGAGACCTTGATGCCGTCGATGCCGGCGCGTTGCTCCCGGATCAGCGCGAGCACCGTCCCGGTGGCCGTGTCCGGGTCGGCGGAGCCCCAGTAGCCGGCCAGCGCCGGGTCGAACATCTCGCCGAGCCAGTGCAGGATCACCGGCCGACCGGCCTGGGCGATCAGCCGGCCGTAGACCCGGAGGTAGTCCTCCGGCCCGCGGGCCTGCGCGGCCAGGGCGCGGCTGGCCATCAGGACGGGCTGCGCGCCGGCCTCCTCGACCACCGCGAGCTGTTCCTCGTAGGCGGCCGTGATGTCGGCGAGGCCCGCGGCCGGGCCGGTGAGCTGGTCCGTGCCGACGCCGCAGGCGAGCCGTCCGCCGACGGCGCGGGCCTCCGCGCCGGAGCGGACGATCAGTTCCCGGGTGGCGGCCCAGTCCAGGCCCATGCCGCGCTGGGCGGTGTCCATGGCGTCGGCGACGCCGAGGCCGAGGGACCAGAGGTGGTGGCGGAAGGCGAGGGTGGCGTCCCAGTCGACGGCGGCCGGGGCGCCGGGGGCGTTGCCGCCGAGCGGGTCGGCGACGACGTGCGCGGCGGCGAAGGCCGTGCGCTCCTTCGGCGGGT
Source organism: Kitasatospora sp. NPDC127067 (assembly GCF_042724755.1). Lineage (NCBI taxonomy): Bacteria > Bacillati > Actinomycetota > Actinomycetes > Kitasatosporales > Streptomycetaceae > Kitasatospora > Kitasatospora sp. NPDC127067. The sequence goes on from NZ_JBHXEM010000228.1 coordinate 3,271, forward strand.
GCGCCGGGATCTCCAGCGGCTCGGGGGTGCTAAGCCGGTGGCGGCCGAGGCCGGGGAGGTTCAGCTCGGTCATCGGATCTCCAGCTCGGGAACGTTCAGGCGGCGGCCCTCGCGGGCGGAGCGCAGGCCGAGTTCGGCCAGCTGGACGCCCTTGGCGCCCTCCAGGAGGTCCCAGGTGTACGGGGAGCCGGTGGCGACGTGTCGCAGGAAGAGCTCCCACTGGGCCTTGAAGCCGTTGTCGAACTCGCCGTTGTCCGGGACCTGCTGCCACTGCTCGCGGAACTTCTCGGTGGCCGGCAGGTCCGGGTTCCACACCGGCTTCGGGGTGGTGGCCCGGTGCTGGATCCGGCAGTCGCGCAGCCCGGCGACGGCGCTGCCCTCGGTGCCGTCGACCTGGAACTCCACCAGCTCGTCGCGGTCGACCCGGACGGCCCAGGAGGAGTTGATCTGGGCGGTGATCCCGCCCTCCAGCTCGAAGACGCCGTAGGCGGCGTCGTCGGCCGTCGCCGGGTAGGTCCGGCCCTGCTCGTCGACCCGCTCCGGAATGTGGGTGGCGGTGTGCGCGTACACCGAGCGGACGGGTGCGATGACCTGGTCCAGCACGTACCGCCAGTGCGGGAACATGTCGAGGATCATGCCGCCGCCGTCCTGGGCGCGGTAGTTCCAGGAGGGGCGCTGGGCGTCCTGCCAGTCGCCCTCGAACACCCAGTAGCCGAACTCGCCGCGCACCGACAGGATGCGGCCGAAGAAGCCGCCGTCCACCAGTCGCTTGAGCTTGAGCAGGCCGGGCAGGAAGAGCTTGTCCTGCACGGCGCCGTTGCACACCCCGGCCTCCCGGGCCAGTCGGGCCAGTTCGAGTGCGGCGTCGAGGGACTCCGCGGTCGGCTTCTCGGTGTAGACGTGCTTTCCGGCCGCGATGGCGGTGCGCAGGGCCGGCTCGCGGGCCCGGGTGATCTGGGCGTCGAAGTAGATCTCGGCGAGCGGGTGGGCCAGCGCCTCGTCCAGCGAGGTGGTCCAGTGCGTCAGGCCGTGGCGGTCCGCCAGTTCCCCGAGCTTGCGGGCGTCGCGGCCGACCAGGATCGGCTCGGGCCACAGTGTGTCGCCGCCCTCCAGGGGGAGTCCGCCCTGCTCGCGGATGGCCAGGATCGAGCGCACCAGGTGCTGGCGGTAGCCCATCCGGCCGGTGACGCCGTTCATCACGACGCCGATCACTCTCTGCGTCACTCTCTGGGTCATGCGTGGTCCTCCGCGTCCTGTGCGGTCAGTGCCGGCAAGGGGAAAGCGCTTTCCCGGAGGTTATGGAGATATGCTTCGCACGTCAATGCAGGTGGCGGAGGAAAGCGGGGAACGGTCGATGGGTGTCACCCTCAGTGAGGTCGCCCGTCACGCCGGGGTCTCGCTCGCGACGGCCTCCCGGGCGCTCAACGGCTCGGCCCGGACGGTCGGCGGGGAACTGGCCGCGAAGGTCCGGGCCAGCGCCGACGCCCTCGGGTACCTGCCGAACGCCCCCGCCCAGGCGCTCGCCCGGGCCGCCACGGCCAACGTCGGCGTGCTCCTGCACGACGTGGCCGACCCGTACTTCGCGGCCATCGCCCGCGGGGTCTCCGATGCCGCCGGGCGGGCCGGGCTGCTCCCGCTGGTGATCAACACGGACGGGGAGCCGGAGACGCAGGTGCGGGGCATCCGCATGCTGCACGGCCAGCGCGTGCGGGCCATCGTCCTGGCCGGCTCCGCCCACACCGACCCGGCCGCCGTCCGGGCCGCCGACGCGGCGCTCGCCGACTACCGGGCGGACGGCGGGCGGATCGCCACCATCACCGACCACGGCCCCGGCTACGACGCCGTCCTGCCGGACAACCGCGGGGGCGCGGCCGACCTGACCCGGGCTCTGCTCGGCCTGGGGCACCGCGAGTTCGCGGTGATCACCGGGCCGGAGCGGCTGCGGGTCCCGATGGAGCGGCTCGCCGGGGTGCGCGAGGCGCTCGCCGAGGCGGGCGTCGAGCCGGCCGAAGGAGCCGTCCAGCACGTGGAGTTCACCCGCGCCGGGGGCCGCGAGGCGGTGCGGCGGCTGCTCGACCGCCCGCAGGCCGAGTGGCCGACCGCCGTGCTGGCGCTGTCCGACGTCTGCGCGATCGGTGCGCTCGGCGAACTGCGCGCGCGGGGGGTCGACGTGCCCGGCCGGATCTCCGTGGCCGGCTTCGACGACATCCCGTTCGCCGCGGACGTGGCGCCGGCGCTCTCGACGGTGCGGATGCCGCTGGAGCGGCTCGGCGCGAGTGCCGTCACCCTGGCGCTGGAGTCCGACGGGGGCGGGCGGCCCGTCCGGCTGGCACTGCCGACCGAGGTCGTGCTGCGGGGGAGCACCGGGGCGGCGCCCGTGCGGGACCGGTGAAGGGGGGAGCGGCCGGCCGGGCGACGGTGCCGGACGCCCGGTGAGCGGGCGGTCCGGGCGGTTCGGGCGATTGGGGCGGGTTTCCGCAGGCCGGGAACGCGGGATGGCCTGACCGGACGATCGGCCGACCGGTACGGTGGGTCTGATCGACTCGGCACATCTGTGTTCGTTCGATCGAATTTCGATTGAACGAGCCAGATTGATCAGATGCCGTGCGGCACGGGGTACGGGGCACGCAGGAGGAAGCCATGACCATCACGGCCGAGGAGCGTCGGTCCCGGATCCTGGAGGTCGTGCGCGACCTCAGGACGGTACGCGTGGTGGACCTCGCCGCCCGGATGGGCCTCTCGGCCGTCACCGTCCGACGCGACGTCGCGGTGCTCGCCGACGACGGGCTGCTGCACCGCTCGCACGGCGCCGTCTCGCTGCCGCGCGCCAAGCCCACCGCGACCGAGGGCGCCGACCGGGTCCTGGGCATGCTCGTCCCCACCGTCGGCTCGTACTTCGACGAGGTGGTCGGCGGCGCCCGCTCGGCCGCCGCGGACGCCGGTGCGCGCCTGGTGCTCGCCATCGCCCCGTACGAGTCGGCCGACGACCGCGCCCAGGTCGGGCAGCTGCTCGACTCCGGGGTGGACGGCCTGCTCCTCACCCCCAACTGGCGTCCGGCCGGCGGCGAGGACCGGCTGTGGACCGGGGGGCTCCCGGTGCCCGCCGTGCTCGTCGAGCGCCGCCCGCCCGCCGACGGCGAGGGCGCGCCGCTGGACTCCGTCGGCTCGGACCACCGGCACGGCGTCCTGCTCGCCCTGCGCCACCTGGTCGCGCTCGGGCACGGCTCGGTGCTGCTGGTCGCCCGGGAGGACACCTGGACGGCGCACCAGGTCCGGGCCGGCTACGCCGAGGGGACGGCGCTGCTGGGGCTGGAGCCGCAACCGGTGATCGACATCCGCCGCCCCGGCGTCGACTCCGAGGCCGTCGCCGAGCGGATCGCCGAGGCCGCCGCCCGGGGCGTGCGGGCCGTGCTGGTCCACAACGACCAGGACGCCATCCAGCTGCCGCCGCTGCTGCGGGCCCGGGGCCTCCAGGTGCCGGACGACGTGGCGCTGATCGCGTACGACGACGTGTTCGCGGCCCTCGCCGCGCCGCCGCTGACCGCTGTCGCGCCGCCGAAGCGGGCCGTGGGCGCGGCCGCCGTGGAGCTGCTGCTGCGCCGCCTGGACCTCGGCGGCTCGCTGCCCGTGCACCGCCTCGAACTGCTGCCCTCACTGGAGATCCGCACCTCCTGCGGGGGCGCGGGCGCGGCCGGCTGAGGCGCGGCCGGGCGGAGCCCCGGGGCGTCCCGGCCGCTCCGCCCGGCCCGCCCCGGTCTCAGGGCGCGAGCCGGGCGAGGTAGGCCGCGCCGGGGGCCCGCAGCCCGGGCAGCGGGGCGG
>NZ_JBHXEM010000229.1:0-6924 GCF_042724755.1 Kitasatospora sp. NPDC127067
GGCGGCTGCCGGATCAGAACCAGTGCAGGCAGTGCGGCGCGCGCTCGGCGCGGAACAGGGCGTCGGCGAGGACGGCCGCGCCGGGGCGGTGGGCCCGGATGTGCCCGGCCCGGACGAGGGCGCTCGGGGCGGTGCCGCCGAGGTAGACCGCGCCCAGGTCGCGGACGTCCAGGGACAGATCGGGCTCCCGGTCCGTCGGGACGCACTCGGCCTTCCCGTCCCGGACGGTCAGCAGGTACCGGTGGCGCTCGCCGAGGAACGGGTCGTCGACGTCCAGGACCAGCTCTCCGTCGGTGAACCAGCCGCGCGCGGTCAGCGCGCGCGGGACGTCCAGCAGCCGCACCCAGAGCCAGTCGGTCTCGCCGCCCGGCTGGACGGCGCGGAAGTCCGCGAGCTGCCAGCGCAGCGGGTGCTCCGGCGGGCAGTGCCGGAACACGACCTGGGAGACCAGGTCGTGGCCGAGCACGAACCGGGCCAGGTCGGTGTAGGCGGCGTCGTCGACGGCGATGGTCTCGTCCACCGTCAGGGTGTCGTCGCCGAGCGAGTAGCTGGCGTACCCGTCCGGGGTGCCGTCGGCGTCCCGGTGGACGGCGACGTAGCGCGGCGTCGGGGCGATCGGGACCTGCCCCGCGCCCAGCTCCCACCAGCGGCGCGGCCGGGACAGTGCACCGGGCTGACGGCGGCGGTAACGGTCGTAGACCTCCTCCACGATCTGCCCGCAGTCGGCCCGCCGCAGCAGTTCGACCGAGCCGGCCGCCGGGGCCTCGGCCGCCCGCCACGCCCGGGGTGCGGCGAAGGCGGACTGCCGGCTCGGCACCGTCAGCCGCTGGGTGTACGTCGCCGGACCGTAGCCGAACCTGCCGTAGATCCCGGCCTCGGAAGCCAGCAGGACGGAGAGGAACTCCCCTCGCGCCCGCACGTCGTCGAGCTGACGCCGCATCAGCGCGGTGAGCACGCCCTGGCGCCGGTGGGTGGGCAGGACTCCGACGGACGTCACCCCGGTGGTCGGGACGACCACCTCCCCGGGCAGGGTCAGCTCGAAGGAGCACGCCCCGGCGGTGCCGACCGGCCGCCCGTCCGCCGTCACGGCGAGCAGGTTGCGGTCCATCTCGGTCGCCGCCCACCAGACCCCGCCGCCGTCCGCGTTCGGGGTTTCCGGGAACCGCCCGAACGCGGCGTGAAGCGTGTCGACGAAGACGTCGAGGTCCTGGTCGGTCGTGGAACGGATCTCCATGCGGTGCTGCTGCCTCCCCGTACTGCCGGCGCAGCCTCGTGCGGCGCCCCCCGAAGTGCAGCGCGACCACGCGGCCCGGTCAACCGAATTACCGGCGGGCGGGGCGCCGTCAGCGGGCGGTGGCAGCGGGCGGTGGCAGCGAGTGGCGGGGAAACGCTGCACAAAGGCTGCGGGTGGTGCCGGGAAACCGAAACGCTGCACAGTGCCGGGGTGACCACGCACGCCTGCCCGTCCCTGTCCCTCTCCCCCGCCGTCCCGGCCGTCCCCGTCGTCCCGGCTCCGGCCGCGGAGCTGGAGCGCCTGGTCGCCGCGGTGGCCCGGGGCGACCAGGTGGCGTACGCACGGCTGTACCGGGCCGTGGCCGCGCCGGTGTACGGGACGGCGCTGCGGACGCTGCGCAGCCCCTCGCAGGCCGAGGAGGTCGCGCAGGAGGTGCTGCTGGAGGTCTGGCGCGCCGCCGCCGGCTACCGGCCGGCCCGCGGCACGGTGCTGGCCTGGGTGCTCACCATCGCCCACCGCCGCGCCGTGGACCGGGTCCGGGCGGCGCAGGCGGCCGCCGACCGCGAACTGCGGGCGGCCCTGCGCGAGCAGCCGGTCCGCGATCCGGGCGCCGAACCGGTCGCCGAGCAGGTCGAGCGGGTCTTCGACGCGCGCCGGGTGCGGTCCGCGCTCGCCCGGCTGAGCGGCGTCCAGCGGGAGTCTCTGGTCCTGGCGTACTACGGCGGGTACTCGCAGCGTGAGATCGCCCGGGCCCTGGGGGTGCCGCTGGGCACGGTGAAGACCCGCATGCGGGACGGGCTGCTGCGGCTGCGGACGGCCTTCGACGGCTCCTGACGCCCGGGCCCGACAGGGGATCATGGCAGTGGCGAGGGACGCCCGGGACACCCAGGACATCCGGGACGCCCGGGACATTCGGAACATCCGTGGGAGGAGAACGATGGGTACCGACCAGGCGGGCCTGCCGACCGGCGGCGTGGCCCGGCTCCTCGGGGTGTCCCCCACCACGATCCGCTCCTGGGAGCGCCGCTACGGCATCGGCCCCTCCCTGCGCGACCCCGGCCACCACCGCCGCTGGAGCCCGGAGGACATCGCGCTGCTCGAAGCGATGTGCCGCCTGGCGGCCCGCGGTGTGCGCCCGGCCGAAGCGGCCCGGGCGGCGCTGGCCTCCCACCACGCGGCCGCGGCCGCTTCCGAGGCCGGGGCTCCGTCCGCCGTCGCACCGGTGCCCGGGCAGGCCGCGCGGCCCGGGCCGGAGGCCGGTCGCGGCCCGGCCGGCGGCCGTGCGCTGCGGATGGGAGCGGTCCGCGCCGAGTGCCGGGGCCTGGCCCGGGCCGCCGTCCGCCTGGACTCCCCGGAGGTCGCCCGGATCCTGCGGGAGGTGGTCGATTCGCTCGGGGTCGTCGACGCCTGGACCGAGGTGATGATGCCCGCGCTGCGCGCGACCGGACGCAAGTGGGCCTCCTCCGGCGAGCAGTACGTCGAGGTCGAGCACCTGCTGTCCTGGCACGTGTCCACCGTCCTGCGTGCTGCCGCCGTACGGCCCGCCAGGCCGCGGCCCGCGCCGCCCGTCCTACTGGCCGCGATGCCCGACGAGCAGCACAGCCTGGCGCTGGAGGCGACCGCGGCGGGCCTGGGCGAGCGTGCGCTGCCCTTCCGGATGCTGGGTGCGGCCGTCCCGCCCAGGGCGCTGCTGGACGCGGTGCACCGGATCGGCCCTGGCGCCGTGATGCTCTGGTCGCAGCTCCCGCCCACCGCCGACCACGAGCTGGTCCGGCGGGTGGCCGACTCCACGTGGGGCGCGCGCGGCTCCCGCGGCCGGGCCCTGGTGCTGGCCACCGGCCCCGGCTGGGGCCGCTCCGGCGCCCCTGGCGGCACCGCGGGCCCGCAGAGCCTGGCGGGCGCCCTCGACCTCCTGGAGCGGACCGTCACCGGGTGATCCGCGCGGCCGTTCCCCGGCCGCCGAATGTCCTCCGGCCGCCAGATGTCCCTCGGCCGCCGAAAGTCACCCGTTCGGGTGACTCCGAGTGCCCTCGCCCATCCGGGGCCCGGTCGGCACCGAACCCACCGTGCCGGCGGTCGGCCGGGACGAGGACATGGACGGGTGCGTGGACGTGGACGTGGACAGGAGCCCGATGAGGGTGTCCCCCAGGGCGGGACGGGCGCTGCGGGTCCGGCCCGCGACCCACGAGGACCAGGACCAGGTGGTCCGGCTGATCGCGGCCGACCGGCCCGCCGTGCCCTTCCCGGCGGCGGCACCCGTCGGCTGGGACCGCCGGCCCGACCGGACGGTCCTCGTCCTCCACGACGGGGACGGCCGGCTCCGGGGCGCGATGGCCGTGCACCGCCGGACGACGGCCGGCCGACTCACCGGCGGGGTGGCCTGGCTGCACTGCCGCGAGGCCGCGGACGCGGCCGAGGTCCTCGTCCGGACCGTCCTCGCGCGGAGCGGCGGCCTGACCGCCGTCACCGCCTTCACCGACCCTTCGCCCTGGCCGCCCCACCTGCCCGGCCTGCCGCTCCACCGCCGACCGGTCACCACCCGGGTGTTCCTCGCCCACGGGTTCCGCCCGATGGACCACCGCCTCCTGCTGCACCGCCCCGCCACGTCCACCATCGACCGCACCTCACTCGGCCCGCGCACGGCCGACGCCCCGCCCCTGTGGGTGTCCCCGGAGGGCACCCTCCACCGCGACCGCGGCACCGTCGGCCCGCCCGCGCCGGCCGTGCTGTGGCGCCGCAACCTGCCCCGCGCGCTGGAGGAACTCGACCGCGCCGGCGGCCGGGACGTCCTGGCCATCGTCGATCTGCTCGCCCCCGGCGCCTGCGAACTCGCCGCCGTCCTCGCCGGGTTCGGCTTCGACGAGCTCGACCTGCTGCGCTCGCTGGTCCTGACCTGAGCCGAGGGCCTGCGGCCGGGGTCCGTCGCCTTCCGGACCACCGGGTCGCCGGGGACGCCGAGCGTTACATTGAGGCGGAGAGGGGCGCCGGTCCGGAACGGGGTGGCTGATGCACTCGATCACCGCCTGGCTGAGCGGACTGTCCGGTCCGGTCGGGTACGCGGTGGTCGCGGGCCTCGTGCTCGTCGAGGACGCCCTCTTCTTCAGCTTCGTCGTACCCGGCGAGACCGCGGCCGTCCTCGGCGGGTTCCTCGCCCACCAGGGCCGGCTCTCGCTCGGCTGGCTCGTCCTGTTCGTGGTCTGCGCGGCCGTCCTCGGCGACACCGCAGGCTACGAGATCGGCCGCCACATCGGCCCGAGGATCCTCGACACCCGCCCGATGCGGCGCCATGCGACCCGGGTCGACCGGGCCCAGGAGCTGATCCGCCACCGCGGGCCGGCCGCCGTCTTCTTCGGCCGCTTCGTCGCCTTCTTCCGCGCCATGGTGCCCACCCTGGCCGGCATGTCCCGCATGCCCTACCGCCGCTTCCTCCTGTTCAACGCCCTCGGCGGCGTCCTCTGGGGCGTCGGGTTCACCCTGCTCGGCTACTTCGCCGGCGCCGCCTACACCCGGGTCGAGAGCACCGTCGGCCGGGTCCTCGCCCTCGCGATCGCCGCGGGCGTCGTCATCGCGCTCGCCGTCTGGTACCTGCGCCGGCACCGACGCGGAACCCGCGCCCCTGACCGGAGCGACCGGAGCGACCGGAGCGAGTAGTCCTGCCCCCACCGCCGACTCGTGCCCTCGTCGACCGAGGCATCGACAGCAGGCGAGAGGTCCTCGCCACCGGTTCGGACCGTGACCGCACCGTGTGGCATCGCCCCCCTGCGTCCGGCAGCGCGGGCTCCGGCAGCGCGGGCTCCGGCAGCGCGGGCTCCGGCCCGGGGTTACGGTCGGAGGGCCGACGACCGAGGGCTGACGGAACCGGCGCCGAGCCGGGTCGGGCCGGACCACCCGGCCCCGTACTCGCGGTCCGGAATCCGGTTCGGACCCGGACATCCGGGCAGCCGCCCGGTATCCCATCCGTCGAAGCCCAGGACCCGGAAAGGGGAACGAGCCCATGACCACACGCGACGACCACGGAACGCAGCCGGACGAGGCGACGCAGGAGCGGTCCGCCGAGGAACGCGCGATCACGTCCCCGACCCCGGCGGATGTCCGGGCGAAGGCCGAGGGCCGGGTCGGAGCCCGGGAGCGCTCCGCCGAGGAGCGATCCATCAGCGCGCCCACCCCGGCCGACGTGCGGCGGAAGGCGAAGCCGGACGAGGACGAGGAGCCGGAGCCGCCCGCGGCGGACACCGTGGCGCCGTGAGGCTCCGCACGATCACGCGGTGATCACTCGGTGACCCCCGAGCCCCGCCCCGCCCCGCCCCGCCCCGCCCCGCCCCGCCCCGCCCGCGATCGTGCGCCGGGGCGGGGCTTCGCTGTGCGGGCCCGGAGCGGTGGGCGGCTGCCCGTTCCCCCGAGCGGGAAACCACCCGAGTGGGGGATCACGCCGGGCGACGCGGTTGCGTTGAGAGACGAGGAATGCACCCCGGGCACGCGGGTAACCGAGCGCTGCCACCACCGGCCGTCACGGCCGGGGGAAACCGGGTGCCACCGCCAGAATGGGAGTTCGTCGCATGACTGTCGCCACCTCCTGGTCCACCGCCGTCACCCTGCCCGAGGGCCCGTTTCCCGACGTGGCCGTGGAGGCGCAGCTGCGGTTCGACACGGCGTCGCCGTACGCGGTGTGCCTGGCGTTCCCGCCGCTCGGCGACGACGACGCGGCGCGGTGGACCTTCGCGCGCGAGTTGCTGGACAGGGGCCGGCACGGCCCGGCCGGCCTCGGGGACGTGACCGTCGCGCCCGGGCCGGAGGACCGCGTGCTGATCACCCTGCGCTCTCCGGCCGCGCGGGCCGTCATCAGTGTTCCGGCGGCCGTCGTGACGGCGTTCCTCCTCGACGCCTTCCGCCTGGTGCCGGCCGGCGCCGAGGCCGAGCACCTGGACCTCGACGCCGCCCTCGCCCGCCTGCTCTCCTGACCCGCCCCACCGCCAGGGCCGCCACCGGGGCCGGGCCAAGCCCGGCATGCCTCCCGGCGCGCGGGGTAGACGGGCGTCACGCGACGGACCCGGCCCGCCGGTCACCTCCCCCTCGGGTCCGGTCCCGCCGCCGGAACGCGAGGAGAGGAGAAGACCATGACCACCCCACCGTTCCCGGCCACACCCGACGGCCCCGCCCTGTACGCCGTCGCCGTGCCCGCCCTGGCCCTGGCCGCGCTGCTCATCGGCGCGTTCGCCTGGGGCAGCCATCACCTGAACCGCCGACGGCCGAAGCCGGCCCGCGACACCCCCGCGTCCCCTGCGGCCCCCGCGACCCGTGCGGGCTCCCGGCACGCTCGGCACGCTTCCGGGCCGGACGGTCCGCACGCCTGCCGCCGGAAGCCCGCGGGCCGCGAGACCGGTCGGCCCTCGCATCGGCGGGCCCACCGCGCGGCCCCGCCCCGACGCTCGTCGTGAGGGCCACGGGCCGTTACCGGCCGCCCGCCGTCACCAGCGGGCGTGGACCTGCGCCCGGATCCGCCGGTCGTACAGCTCGCGCACGGCGGCCAGGGTGGCCGACGGCAGCGGGGACAGCCCGGCGGCGGCCGCGTTGGCCCGGGCCTGCGCCACGTTGCGGGCACCGGGGATCACCGTCGTCACCCCCGGCTGCTGGGTGACCCACCGCAGTGCCGTCTGCGCCGCGCTCGCGCCCTCGGGTGCGAGCGCGGCGAA
>NZ_JBHXEM010000230.1:0-6811 GCF_042724755.1 Kitasatospora sp. NPDC127067
ACGAAGAGGTCGCCGACGCCCGCGAGGCCGCAGCAGCGGAACACCTGCGCGGTCCTCGGGGCGAGCGTCCGGCAGGTGTCGGCCGCCTCGGCGGCCAGGGCGATCAGCGCGTCGTCGCCGTCCCGCCGGCCGGCCTGGACCAGCAGGGTGCCGAGCCCGGCCAGGCCCCGGCACCAGGACAGGTAGCGGCGGGTCGCCCCGGGCGCGCGGGCGGCGGCGACGATGCGCGGGAGGTCGGCCGCGAGTCCGTCCACGATCTGCCGGGCGGCGTGCCGGGACGCCTCGTCGGGCATCGCGAGCAGGAAGTGGGCGACGCCCGCGCGGCCGTGGGCGAAGCCCTCGGCCAGGGCCGCGGTGCCGGGGTTGGTCTCCTCCCCGAGGTCGTCCAGCGGCCGGCCGGCCAGGTCGGCGGCGCAGTCGGCCGCCGCCGCGCGGTGTGCTCCGGCCGCCGGGCCGAGGGCGGCGAGCAGCAGGTGCCCGGTGCCGATGCCGGCGGTGCCGCCGATCTGGTCCACGCCCGTCCCCTCGTACCGGCGGGGCCGCGGGGGCTCGGTGCCCAGCGCGGCGGCCGCCTCGGCGAGGAACAGGTCGACGCCCGTACGGCCCTGGTACAGCGAGCCGTCGAGGTGGTCGAGGGCCGGGTGGGCGGCCGTCCAGCGGGCCAGTTCGGCGGCGGCGGACCGGGCGTCCGGGCGCTCGGGGTGCTGGAGCAGTTCGAGGCCGAGTCCGGCCGCACCGTCGTACAGCGAGACCAGGGTCCGGGGGCGCTCCGCGCCGGGGTCTGCGGCGACCAGTTCGCGGGCCATCCGGACGCAGGTGGTGACGGTGTGGTCGAGGGCCTCGGCCGGTCGGCCGCCGCCCCGTCCGCCGGGGGCGCCGCGCCGGACCGGGCGGGGTCCCTCCCGCAGCCGGGCCGCCGCGGCGGCGCGGTGTACCGGGTCGAAGCTCAGCAGGCCCTCGACCAGTTCCGCCGCCGGGTGCCCGGGCTCTGGGAGGGCGGCGCGCAGGCAGGCGAGGGTGCGGTCGCGGTTGGTCGCCGGGTCCTGGTCGATCACCACCGGGTCGAGGCCGGTGAGGGCGTGGTGCAGGGTGGCACCCAGCGCGTAGTGGTCCTCGGTCGGGTCCTCGCCGGTGGCACCCGGCAGGCCGTACCCGGCGGTGGCGCCCGGGGGGCGGTCGTCGGCCAGGGCGCTCACGCCGAAGTCGACCAGCGCGGGCCGGCCGTCCGGGTCGAGCACCACGTTGGCGGGCTTGAGGTCGCAGACCACCACGCCGCGGGCGTGCACCGCGTCCAGCACGTGCAGCAGCCGGCGCGCCAGCGTCCACCAGTCCCGTCCGCCCGCTGTCCCGGCATCGGCACCGGCGTCGGCGTGGTACGGGCCGGCGGTGAGCACCTCGCGGCGCAGGTCGATCCGGCCGCGGGCCGCACTGACCAGGTACTCGTCGGTGCCGTGCCGGAAGTAGTCGACCAGTGCGGGCACGCCGGGGATCCCGGCCAGCGCGTCGAGCACCCGCTGCTCGTGCCGCAGCCGGCCGCGCGCGTCGGTGCCCGCGCCGTCCTCGGCGACGAAGGCCCGGGCCTGCTTGACCACCACCTCGCGCCCGGTGGCGAGTTCGACCGCGCGGTAGACGTGGCCGCCGGGCGCCCGGGTGATGCCGGCGGTGATCCGGTAGCGGCCGGCCCCGACCCGGGTGGTCGCCGGGCGGGCGGGTGCGTCGGCCGCCTCGAAGGGGTCGTCCGCCCAGGGCGGCCGACGGTAGCGGGCCTCGGCCAGCCCGGGGAACAGCGAGCCGTCCGGGCCCGCCATGCCGGCCTGCGCCTCGTCGTCGGTGACGCGGAACGGCCCGTAGCGGTAGTGCACCGGGGCGTCGGGCCGGACGGGGCGGTCGCTCACCACGGCGGGGCCTTCCCGGCCTGCCAATGCCTGCGCCAACTCCAGTCCCAGGGCGCGGACTTCCTCCGGCCGGGGGTAGACCGTGACGGCCTTGCCGACGGCGGCCGCGCCGTGCCGGCCGCTGTTGAGTTCCCACAGTGCCGTGGCGCTCACCGCGAACTTCACGTCGCAGACGCGGCCGAGCAGGATCGGAAGGACGGTGTCCAGCAGGGCCGCGAAGCCCTCCGGGCGGGCGGACAGGTGGAGTTTCCAGCCGTGGGCCAGCTCCGGCATCCGGGGGTCCGGGAGGTACCACCACTGGCCGTCGGTGCGCAGCGGGCGGTGCGGGCCGGGCGCCCGGGCGGCCAGTTCCTCGGCCCGGCGCCGCAGTTCCTCCTGTCCCAGGACCGCGGCGGGGCCGGGGTCGGGCGGTGTGCTCATCGTTCCGTCCTTCCCCGGTCCGCCGTGGTCCGCCGTGCTTCGGGATCCGGACGGATCAGGAGTTGAACTCGCAGGGGAAGCGGGTCGGGACGTAGGTCACCCACGGGTCGGCGAGGCAGGCGACGGGGGTGAGGTCGGCGTCGAGCTCGTCCTCGAAGACGATGGCGTTCTCGTCGATGTCCAGCAGGCCGGCGTCGCGGACGTCGGTCATCACAGCGCTCATGGGGGTCCTCCCAATGATTGGGGTCTTTGGGTCCTGCTTGCTGAGCGCGCTCATGCTAGCCAGGCCGCCCCACCCGGGACAGGGCGCCGACCGACCTGCCGGATCGCCTACGACAAAGGGAGGTTCCGTTTGTGGACACCGGCTCCGACGCCTCTCACCGGGGCCGCACACACCGGATCGGCACCTCCGGGACCGGAGGCGTTCACGGGCCGGCGACCGGTCAGCCGCGCAGGCGGCGAGCCCGGAGGTACTCACGGGCCAGCAGGCGCAGCGCGGCGGGCTTGGCCGGACCGGCCGAACGGCGCAGCAGGGCGCCGAGGTCGGCGCGGGCGGCGGCGCTGGTGAGCTCCTCCACGCCGACGATGCAGCGGACCATCGGCCGGTGGGCGGGCGGCACCCGGTCGATGACGGCCCTGCCGTCGGCGAGGGTGCGGTCGGCGCGGTCGAGCAGGGCGGCGAGCAGGGCCCGGACGGCGGGCAGGTCGCGGGCCCGCTCCAGGTCGGCGCGGGTGACGCCGTGCTCCTTCAGGGTCTCTTCGGGGATGGTCAGCCGGCCGTCGGCGAGGTCCTCGGCGAGGTCGTTGACGAAGTCGAGCCGCTGGCTGCCGTCGATGAAGGTGCGGCAGGCGGCGCGGTAGTCGCCCTGGTCGCCGTCCGGGCCGATCAGGCCGGCGACCACCATGAAGCCGGGCAGCGAGTACCCGTCCACGTAGGCCTGGTAGTCCTCCTCGGTGGCGAATCCGGTGAAGTCCAGGTCGGCCCCGGTCGCGGCGAGGAAGTCCAGCACCCGGTCCCGCAGGACGGGGTGGGCGGCGACGCTGTGCAGCAGGGGACGCAGCTCGGGGTCGTCGGTGCGGCCGGCGGCGAGGCCGTCGGTGACCTGCTGCCGCCAGCGGGCGGACGCCGCCCGGCGTTCGGCGAGCGGGCCGCTGTCGAGCAGGGTGTCGGTGCGGTGCATGAAGGCGGCGGCGGCGATCACGTGCGGGACCATCCGCGCGGGCAGCAGCAGCTCGGTGGCGAGCGCGGCCTCCCGCCGGTAGCGGGCCATCTGCTGCCGCTGCCGGCCGTAGTCGGCCCGCAGGCCGGCCTCCCGCACCCCGGCCGCGTCCAGCGCCCGCTCCCACCTGCCCACTCGGTCCACCCCATCGTTCGTTCGACGGGGCCGAGCGTAGCCGGTGGGAGCGGGAGGACCTATTCGGGGGCCCTGCGGCCCTGGGGCCCTGGGGCCCCGGTCAGCGCTGGCGGATCGTGGCGAAACCGCAGGCCGGGGTGCAGAGGGTGACGATGCCGCTGTAGCGGTGGGTGGTCCGGCCCCGGGTGACGCTGTGCACGGTGTGCTTCTCCCGCAGGTTGAGCTCCCGGCAGCGCGGGCACGCGGCGCCGACCGGATCGCCCCAGGGGCGGTTGGGGTTGAGCTTGGCGATGGAGACGACCATCAGGACGGCGGCCACGCCCGCGCCGCCGAAGCCGATCACCCGCCACACCCCGTTGCCGGACTCCCGACGGTCGATCATCTCGTCGTAGGAGTAGGTGCCCCCGCCGCCGCGGCTGGACCAGATCCGGCACTCGCTGTGCCGGGTCATGGTCTGGCCGTCGCAGGTCGGCGGGGTGTCCGGGTCCGCCTTCCCGACCACCAGGGCCAGGAAGAAGCCGAGTGCGATCAGCAGGCCGAAGACGACCACGGCGACGGTCCGGCTGCGGCCGGTGTGCAGCCGCTTGCGTTCGTTGTACGCCGTATCGATCACAGCCTGGGCCATGTTGCCCCCGTCGACCGCCACTGGTCATCTCCCGTTGTCCACGTCGCCCGCCGGGCCCGGGTGACGGGCCGGACGGGACCCCCGTCCGGGGGCGAGAAGAACCCACCACGAACGGTGCCCGCTTGTCCGGGACTTGGGAAGATCTTGACCCTTCGGTGGTCCGCCCGGCCGTCCGCTCAGTCGCCGACGGCGACCGATGCCAGGTAGGAGCCCGCCCGGGCAGGGTCGAAGTACCACTCCTCCAGGTCCGCCGGCTCGTCGAAGGCGTTGGCGAACCGGTGGGCCACGGCGGGCGACCGGCCCCCGGCGCCGAGGATCTGGAGCACGTGCGGGGGCGGTGGGGCGAGCAGTTCGTTGCTCCAGGTGGTGGCGGGGGCGGCGAGGTGCCAGAACCTGTCGAAGGCCTCCTGCTGGAAGGCCCGGTCGAAGGGCCTGTCGCCGTGGTCGAGGATCGCCTCCAGGTAGACGGCGGCGCACTTGGCGGCGTTGTTGGAACCCTGGCCGGCGATCGGATCGTTGAGGACGACCACGTCCGCGACGCCCAGCACCGAACCGCCGCCGGGCAGTTCGCCGATCGGGTGGCGCACCGCCGGGGTGAAGCGCCCGGCCAGGGTGCCGCCCGCGTCGGTGAGTTCGACGCCGGATCGGGTGCGGTCGTACTCCCAGGGTGTGAAGGTCTTCATCAACTCCAGGGTCACCCGCAGGTGTTCGGCCGGATCGCGGATCCCGTCGAAGGCGTCCGCCGGGCCGCCCGGTCGGGCCTCCCAGATCATGATGTCGCAGGGCCCGGCCTCGGTCAGGGCGGGCACCATGAACAGCTCGCCGACACCGGGCACCAGGTTGCAGCGCACCGCCGGGTAGTCGTGCTCGGGGCGCGGCCCGAGCCCGTGCACATAGCTGGCGGCCAGCGCGCGCTGCGGCCGCTCGTACGGGGAGCGCGCGTGGTCGCGCTCGAACAGCGAGGCCAGCGCGCCCTTTCCGGAGGCGACCAGCACCAGGTCGTAGGAGCCGGCCAGGTTCTGCAGGTCGGCCGCGGTCACCTGGCGCAGCTCCACCCGGCCGCCGCGCCCGGCGAACAGCTCCAGCCAGGTGGACATCTTCAGCCGCTGGTCGACGGACTGCGCGCGGGCGTCCAGCCGGGCGACCCAGTCGACCGCCCGCTCCGCCTCCGGCCCGGCGACCGACACCCCGAGGCCCTCGATCCGGGGCGCCCGGTCGGCCCACAGGTCGAGGCCGAGGGCACGCTCGGTACGCAGCGCGGAGTCGAACATGCACTGGCTGGACATCACCCGCCCGCCGCGCACCTCCTCCGGGCCGCGGTCGGTCAGCACCGTCACGTCGTAGCCGTGGGCCTGCAGCCCCAGGGCCAGTTGGAGTCCGGCCTGCCCGGCGCCGACGATCAGAATTCTGCGCATCGCCCCTGCTCTCCTGGTGGTACGTCCCGGACGGCGGCCCGCACGGCCCGGCCGCCACCGGACTGCTTACCAGTCATCGGGACGCCCGTCCACGGGCCGTGCCGGTGCCCGTCGCCCGCCCTCCTGCCGGAGCTCCCGGGCCCGGCGGGACGGCGGGTGCGTCACCCCGTGACCAGCTGCCGTCCGCTGACCTCCTCCGGGCGGATCCGCACCCAGCGCGGCCGGTCCCCGCCCGCCCAGGGGGCCGCTCCGGGCAGGCCGGCCAGGCGCTCCAGTTCGGCGGGGTCGTCCACGTAGTGCGCGGGGCCGAGGGCGAGCACGCTCCAGCCGCGCCCGAGGTACTCGTCGATGTGGTCGACCTGGAAGGAGACCGCGGCCCCCTCCTCCGGGGAGGCGGCGCCGTGCTCGCCGGTGCGGTAGGCGAAGGAGCCCCGGTCCACCACGTAGTTGACCGGCAGCACCACCGGCCCCGGCTCGACCGGCAGGGCGATCCGGCCGATGCCGTGGTCGCCGACCAGCTGCCAGCACTCCTGCTCGGTGAGGTCGAGCAGCCGGGGGCGCGGGCCGGGGCCGCCCTGGCCGGGCGGGGCGTCGGCGCGGCCGGACACCAGCTCCTCGGGGGTGGTGTCGAGGGCGGCGGCGATCCGGACGAAGCCCCCGGGGTCGAAGGAGGGACCGGCCTCCAGCAGGCACCGCAGGTAGCGGGGAGCCATCGAGGCCCGGTGGGCCAGGGCCTCCTCGCCGAGGCCCAGTTGCTCGCGCCGTTCGGCGATCCGACGGGCCACGACGGCGGGGTCGGGGGTGTCGTTCACAGGGGTGACTCCTCGGCTTGCCGGGGGCCGTCCGGCCGCGTCCGGGTGTTGACCAGGCCGGATCCATCCAAGCGCCCGGCCTGCGGCAAGTCGAGCAACAGCACGGCCCCGTGCGTGTCGGTCCGCGCCCGGGACCGGCCGCTGCCGCCGACGTGCGGTCGACCAGCCGGTGCCACCCGACCGACGCGCCACCCGACCGAGGCGCCGCACCCCGACGCCGCCGGGCGGGCCCGGGTCGCCGCGCCCGTCAGGGCGCTGCCGGCGTGCCCCGGACCGGGCCGTTCAGCGG
>NZ_JBHXEM010000231.1:0-6511 GCF_042724755.1 Kitasatospora sp. NPDC127067
AACACCCCCACCCCATGGCAAAAGACGGGCAAAACGGACACTGCTAGCCGTCGTCGTTCATCGCATCCGTGTGTGAGCGCCCTCACCGGCCGGGGCCCGGCGGCATCGCTGACGGGCCCACCGCCGTCACACCCGGTCACCACCGACCGGCCGCCACTGAGACCCCCGCCACACCCCGCAGACGCGGGCGGCCGCCCGGCGAAGGCCGAAGCGGCCGTCCGGGTCCTGCTCGCCGACGACCAGTGCATGGTCCGCACCGGCTTCCGCTACATCCTCGACGCCGAGCCCGACATCGGGGTCGTCGCCGAGGCCGGCGACGTCATCGAGGCCCTGCCCCTCGCCGAGCACCCCTGTACTGCGGCGCGGCCGGCTTCCTGCTCAAGGACGCCGGCCCGACCATGCTCATCGAGGCGGTCCGCGCCGCCGCCCGCGGCGAGGCCATGGTCTCCCCGCAGGTCACCGTCCGCCTGCTGCGCCACTTCACCTCCCGCCGGGCCCGCCCGCCACTGCCCGGTGCCGACCGGCACCCGCTGTCGGACCGCGAGCCGGCGACCGTCCGGGCCGCCGCCACGGCCTCACCGACCACGAGACCGCCGACCGCCTGTACATCTCCCTCGGGACGGTCAAGAAGCACCTTGCCGCCGCACGGCTGAAACTCGACGTTCGCGACCGCGTCGAAGTCGCCGCCCGGGCCGGAACCCGCCGGGTCAGGCCCAGGTGCGGGCCGCGGCCAGCAGGCGCTCGCGGACCAGGGCCACGTGCGGGTTGGCCGAGCCGGCCGGGCGGCGGACCAGGTACGCGGTGTTGATCGGCGGATCGGCCGGCTCGTGGAGCAACCGCAGGGCGCCGGAAGCGAGTTCGGCCCGGCACAGGTAGCCGGGCAGTACGCTCCAGCCCGCGCCCGCGGTCACCGCCGCGAGCACCGCCCGCAGGTCCGGCACGGTGACCGCGGCCCGGGCGTGCAGTCGTCGGTCGAAGACGTGCCGCCAGTAGCGGCGGGCGATCGGCAGGTCCTCGGCGTAGCTGAGCAGCGGGACCTCGGCCAGCGCGCCGGGCAGTTCCCGGCCGGCCAGCCGTTCGGCCCAGAGCGGGGCCGCGACCAGGACGAACTCCTCGTCGGCGAGCGGTTCGGCGAGCAGCGTCCGGCCGGGCGGCCGCCGGGTGGCGACCACCAGGTCGTGCTGCCCGGCCCGCAGTTCCGCCAGCAGGGGGTCGGTCAGCCCGCTGGTGACCCGCAGCTGGACGCCCTCCGCGACGAGCGGGGCCAGCTCCGCCAGCAGGACGGTGCCGAGGAACTCGGCGGGCCCGGCGAGGTGGACCGGCTCCGGCACGCCGCCACCGCGCCCGTCGGCGAGGCCCGCGAGCCGGTCCAGCGGCCCGGCCAGCCGGGTGGCGAGGTCGTCGGCGTACGGCAGCGGGCTGACCCCGCGCGCCCTGCGCTCGAACAGTTCCCGGCCGAGCCGCTGCTCCAGCGCCCGGATCTGCGCGGTCACCGTGGACTGGGACAGGCCCAGCAGATGCGCGGCCGCAGTGAAGGAGCCCGCCCGGTGCACGGCGAGGAAGGTCCGCAGCTGGTTGAGGTCCAGCGGGCCGGAGCCGGTGGTCGGCCGATCGCTCATGCCGGCGAGCCTACGGGATTCCGATGGCCGGCCGGCGGGCTCGACGGTCCGGGTGAGGTATCGGAATCCCGATGCCCGGTATCGCGTGGCCCATTGGTTCCCGCAGGCAGGGCGCGTCTAGCGTCGACGGCGTGAGCGCCGCGGCGGACCGTCGCGGCGAGGACCGCGGCACCCCTGGAGGCACACCCCATGGCCGACATCCTGTTCGTCGTGACCGGCTCGAAGGTCTGGACGCTGAACGACGGCACCGAGCATCCGACCGGCTTCTGGGCGGAGGAGGCGGTCGTCCCGTACCGCGCCTTCACCGGGGCGGGCCACCGGGTCGCGGTCGCCACCCCGGGCGGCGTCGTCCCGGTCGCGGACCGGGCCAGCCTGACCGACCCCGAGCTGGCCGAGGAACTGGCGAAGATCGCCGAGTTCCGGCAGCCGCTGGTGCTGGCCGAGGTCGACCCGGCCGACTACGACGTCGTGTTCTACCCCGGCGGCCACGGCCCGATGGAGGACCTGGCGGTCGACGCCGACTCCGGTCGGCTGCTCACCCGGGCGCTCGCCTCGGGACGCCCGCTGGGCGTGGTCTGCCACGGCCCGGCCGCGCTGCTCGCGGCACGGACCGAGGACGGTGGCTCGCCGTTCGCCGGGTACCGGGTGACCGGCTTCACCAACGCCGAGGAGGTCCAGGCCGGCCTGGCCGACCGGGCGCCGTGGCTGCTCCAGGACCGGCTGGTCGCGCTGGGCGTGGACTTCGAGGAGGGCGAGCCCTGGGCGCCGCACGCGGTGGTCGACCGCAACCTGGTGACCGGCCAGAACCCGGCCTCCTCGGCCCTGGTGGCCGCCGGGCTGCTGAAGCTGCTGGCGGAGTCGGCGAAGTAGCGGCCGGGGCGGGGCCCGGGGCACTGGCGCGGCGGCGCGGCGCCAGTGCCCCGGGCGGGCTCCCGTCGTGCCGGGCCGCCGTCAGCGGAGGTCGTAGGCGGTGTTTTTACCGGGGTGAAGTAGGTTCTGGCTCAACTTCCGGAATTTGAGCCAGAACCAAGACTCGTGATACAGCCACCCGCAGCTCCAGCTCCAGCACCGGCCACCCCGGCCCACCCGACGCATACAGGGCTCTCATCCAGACTGCGGAAATCCTCACTACATCTCACGCGATCCGCAAGTTCTCAACCAACCACCAAGCCGCACAGGTCAAACCGCTCCGACACCCAGCCAGCAACACCACCACAACCGGCCGCCGAACACCGAACACGACCCCACCACAGCCTGGGCCTTCTCAGCCAACCCATAAACTCCCAGCCCGCCAACAAGACCACCAGCGAACCACCGACCCGCCACAGATACGGAACACCGCGTGATCATCAGCCGGTCGACGGGTGTCCCTCGGCGACGGGGCTGGCCCCGGAGGGCTGCGGGAATTCGGGCTCGCTCGCACGGCCTGCGGTACCTGGCGGCGGGCGAGGCGCTGGTACAGGCCAGGCGGGGTGCTGTCATCTGCCGCGAGCAGCGGGGACAGCAGCGGTTCATCGGCCGACGTGCCCCGCCTCCACCCGCGCCAGCACCTGAAGCTGGCCTTACCGGATGTCGGCGAGCACGGCGTTGTGTTCGATGGCGAGTCGTCAAAGGACTTTGTACGTCAGCTCGTACAGAGAGAAGGACAAGGCGCCGATGGCCTGCGTTCGTTCTCCCAGCCCTACCTCGGAGGGGATGATCCTTGCCCCGCCAATGAAGCTGACCTGACTGGTTGCCTCATTCAACTCGTGTAGAACGATGTCGATCGGCGCCTGGTTGACAAACGGAACGAACCGCTCGTCGAACTCGAACACGTCCCCCTCTCGCATTTTCATCTTGTCGAAGGTGCCGCCGTCACCTCTACCGATGAGGACGTCCACGCCATTCGGGTCCGAAATTCTTTTCGCCTCCAGAGACAGCAGCTTGGCGAAAGCCGCATCTGTCATGTTGGTCCTCCCATACTCAGCGTCGCATAACGTGATCAATTCGTAACACGCGTATCTGGGCAGCGCATTCCGTCAAGTCCCATCGCCGTGCGGGAGCGTCCGACTAGCCGGTCAGGGTGGGCTGGCGTGGTTCCAGGTTCACCGGTTCGGCCGATGCCTGGTCGGCGTAGTGCGCCTTTGCCATCCTCGGTTTGGGCGGGCCGAACGGGCCGACCGCCGGGCCGGGCGCGGCGGTACCCTTGCCGAAAACGTCATTCGCCCTGCTCAGGCCGCATGTCGGTACTCGTGGAGGAGGCCGCCGAGTCGGTCGGTTCGGCGTATGTCGAGGCGGGCGAGTTGCTCCGGGTTGTCGATTGTCTTGGGAAGAGCGCGGAGGGGGCGGGCGTTCGCGATGCCCTGGTACGGCCTGTCGTCGTTGTGGAACGTCTCGAACTCACGTAGCGCGTGCAGGAGGCGGCGCTGGTCCCAGATGAGCGTGCGGTCCAGCAGCTCTCGGCGGCAGGTCTGCACCCAGCGCTCCATGACGGAGTTCATGCGAGGGATCCGGATGCCGCTGAGCACGACTTCGATCCCGGCGTCAGCAAGGACCGTGTCGAACAGTTCGGGGAACTTTCCGTCCCGGTCCCGGATCATGTAGCGGGCTCGGCAGCCGGCGTCCTCGAGGTCCATGACGAGGTTGTTCGCCGCCTGTGCCACCCAGGACGCGGTTGGATGAGCGGTCGCGCCCAGGATCCGGATACGGCGGTTGGCGTGCTCGATCACCGCGAGCACGTACAGCTGGGCCCCGGACAAGGTGACCGTTTCGAAGAAGTCCCAGGCGAGGAGTGCATCCGCCTGGGAGCGCAGGAAGTCGGCCCAGGTGGTGGAGGTGCGCTCGGGTGCCGGGTCGATGCCAGCCTCCTTCGGGATCTCCCAGACGGTGGACGCCGCGATCTTCACCCCGAGGACGAGCAGCTCGCCGTGCAGGCGTCGGTACCCCCATTCCGTGAGTCGTCGACCACTGGATTGCCGGCCTCAAGGAGAACAACTGGCCGTTCCAGCCCAAGCCGATGGATCTGATCCACATTTCGGGATTCGGTGACGGTCCGTCACGGGGTGAGGAGGATGCGGTGGCGGAGGGGGTCGAGGTTGGCGCGGCCGAACATCTGCCGCTTCAGCATCTTGATCCGGTTGACGTGACCCTCGACCGGGCCGCTGTTCCAGCGGAGGGTGAAGCCGGCGGTGACGGCGGGGAGGTCGCGTCGCAGGTTGTGGGCGAAGCCGCGTAAGGGCGCAAGGTCGATGGCCTCGGTGGCTTCGATCCACTCGGGCAAGCGCTCGCCGGTGAGGGTGGTCATCATCTCGGCGAAGTCGCGGACCTGTTCGGCTCCGGCGGCGAGTTCGGGGCAGCGGGCCAGGACGTGCTTGAGCTGGAGCTTCTCGTCGCTGCCGAGGAGTCGGGGTGCCGGGTGAGCCACCCGTTAACCTGCCGGACGGTCGGCGCGTCGGAGACCTTGAGGCCCGGGTTGGGCAGGGCTCGCAGCGGTTCGATCCAGCGGCGGACGGTGCGGTCGCTGCCTCGGTAGCCGAGTTCGCGGATCTCGGCGTGGAGACGGCTGGTGTCGGTGCAGCCTTCGCTCCAGCGGTGGGTCAGGTAGGCCTGGTAGCGCCGGAGTGGGCTGGTGTCACTGCGCGGGCGGACGATCAGTTCCTCGGAGGTGGCGGCCTGGGCATAGCGGCGGACGGTCTTGGGGTCCAGGTGCAGGAGCTTGGCGATCGTTTGGGTGCCCACGCCCTTGTCGGACAGCTGGTGGACGGCAGCGTGCCGCTCGTGGGTGTTGGTGAGGTACTTGCCGGTTCGGGGCCGCTCGACCTGTTCGGTCTTGTCGCCTGCGGGTTCCGGGACTGGGGTCTTCAGGCAGGTGCGGTGGGCGGCGACGGACCTCTCGACGGCTTCGCCGAGGTTCTTCCAGACATGAAACCGGTCTGCGACCTGAACCGCGTCGGGGACGGCCGTGCGGACGGCCTCAGCGTAGGCGCTGGCCCGGTCACGGCAGACGATCTCCGCGCCAGGGTGGTCGTTCAACCAGGCCGTGAGGGTCTCCGCGGTGCGGTCGGGCAGGACGTCGACCGGACGGCCGGTCTCGATGTCGATTAGGACGGTCGCGTAGACGTGCCCGCGGCGCAGGGCGAAGTCGTCGACGCCCAGGACCCGCGGGCTGCTGTCCGTGCCGGGTGCCGGGAGCGCGCGCAGGAGCCTGAGCAGGGTGTTCCCGTTCACCGTGGCGCCGAGCGTCTTCGCGAGCCGGGCCCCCGCCCGGCCGGCCAGGGCGAGGGAGACGGCCTCCAGCACCGACCGCTGCAGCACACTGCGGCGCCCGTACCGGTAGGTAAGCCCCTTGATCTGCTCGGCAAAGGTCCGGCGCGGGCACGCCGACACGAGGCAGCGGAACCGGCGGACCAGCAGCCAGATCGCGACCGGCCGCCCACCCGCGGCGGTGTCCGCCAGCCGCCGCCGGTACCGGTCGTGCACCCGCACCGACCACGAGCCGCACCCGGGGCACCGGGCTCGATCACCGGCTACCCGGCCGACTATCCGAACCGCGTGGCCAGCATCGACCACGTCCTCCACCACCACGCCGCCCGGATGCGGCAACAACGTCCGCAGATCACCATCGCACAACCAGCCATGATCCCAGACCAGATGACGCACCGTCACCGAATCCCAAGATGTGAGCAGTGTCGATCAAGTTGAGACGAAACGGTTGCTCGAACGAAGAGGCCTCGACTCGGGCGGATTAATGTCATATTGACGATAATTGGGGGCGCGGGCTACGGTGCCGAGGACGACCGGTGAGCGCCGCCGCGGACGGGACGCCTGCCGGCAGACGAACCGGCGCACGCGCAACGCCAGAACCACGGGCCGGCCACAGCTCGGCAGATCCGACGGATACCGCAGGTAGGAGC
>NZ_JBHXEM010000232.1:0-6433 GCF_042724755.1 Kitasatospora sp. NPDC127067
GGGTTCCTGTGGAGCCATGGTTGTCTGACCGATCCGTCCGTTCCCGACCGCTACTTGACCGCGACCTGGGAGATGTCGAGCACGCCGGTCCAGTCGCTGATGACGATGTTGCGGACGTCCTTGCCGGACAGCCGCTTGTAGACGGGGTGGAACAGCGGAACGGTGAGGGCCTGGTCACCGATGCGCTGGTCCAGGGCGCCCCAGCGCTTGGCGGCCTCGGCGTGGTCGGTGATCTTGTTGATCTGGTCGATCTCGTCGTTCACCGACGGGTCGTCCAGCTGTGCGGAGTTGAAGTTGTAGCCGTCGGTGACGATCTGCCGGCCGTCGAAGATGGGCGCGAGGAACGGGCCGCCGGACGGCCAGTCGGCGCCCCATCCGGAGAGGAAGAGGCCGGGCTCGGTGCTGACGGTGTGGATCGTCTTGGAGTACCTGGTGGAGTCCAGGGCCTCCAGCTGGACGGTGATCCCGGCGGCCTTCAGGCCGTCCTGGACGGCGGTGGCCAGGTCCGGGCCGTAGCCCTTGCCCACGGCGCTGGAGTGGGTGAGCGTGATGGTCAGGCCGTCCGGGTAACCGGCCTCCTTCAGCAGCTCCTTGGCCTTCTCCGGGTTGCCGGTGGCACCGGCCGGGAACGGGTCGTAGGGGGTGTACCCGAAGGTCTCCTGGGTGGGCAGGTAGGTGGTGGCGGCCTCGGCGAGCGAGGAACCGCCGGCGGCGTTGACGACCGAGGTGCGGTTGATCGCGTAGGCGACGGCCTGCCGGACCTTGGGGTTGTCGAAGGGCTTGACCTTGGGGTTGAACGCCAGGTAGTTGACGTAGCCGAAGTGGCCGGTGCCGACGCGTGCGGCGAGGGCCTTGTCGTCCTTCACCTGGGCGAGTTCGGAGGGGCCGAGGTTGGTGTCGGTGGTGACGGCGGCCGCGTCGGCGCCGGTGCCGGCGGAGAGCCGCTGGTTGATCACCGCCGGGTCGAGACCGGACTGCACGTCGACGGTGTCGGGGTACGCCTTGCGCTGGTCGTCCGTCGCCGCCGACCAGTTGGGGTTGCGCTTGAGGACGAGGTGCGCGCCGTCGTTCTCGTTCTTGACCACCTGGTAGGGGCCGGAGGAGACGGGGTGGTCCTGGTACTTCGTCCCGGTGTCCTTGGCCTTCGGGACGGGTGCGAACTGCGTCTGGGTGGCCAGGTACGGGAAGTCGCCCTCGGGCTTGTTGAGGCGGAAGACGATGGTCTTCTCGTCCGGCGTCTCGATGGCGTCCAGGGTGCGGCCGTCCTTGTACGGGCCCTGGTAGTCGGCGGCGCCGACCAGCCAGTCCCTCAGGAACGGTGCGCCACCGGAGAGTTCGGGGGCGAATGACCTTTCGATGCCGTACTTGATATCGGCGGTGGTGATCGTCGAGCCGTCCTCGAACTTCAGGCCGTCCTTGAGGTGGTACGTCCAGACGGTGGCGCCCTCGGAGGGGGTGCCGGTGTCGGTGGCGAGGTCCGGGACCACCTTGGTGCCGGCCGCGCCGTCGGCCCGGTTGCGGGTGGTGAGGGTGCGGAAGACGAGCGAGGGGACGTTGCCGCCGCCGGAGGTGTAGAGCCGTGCGGGGTCGAACTGGTCCTGCGGGTTCTGGTTGAGGACGGTGAGGGTGCCGCCCTGCTGCGGCGCGGCGTCCTTGCCGGTGCCACCACCGCCGTCGGCCTTCGGTCCGCACGCCGCCAGTCCGACGACGAGCGCGACGGTGACGGTCGCCGTGGCGAGGCGGCGAGGGGTGAAGGTGGTTCGAGACATCGGAAAGGGAGCCTTTCGCTACCGATGGTGTACGGAGGAAGGCGGGCGACAGTGAGGCTTCGGGAAGAGTGAGCGGCACCGCGCCCGCAGGGAGGGGCGACGCCCCGATGCGGCGATCACCGCAAAACGCGTCGGGGCAGGCGGATTCAGCGACAGAGATTGTCGGAAACGCAGTGCGCGGCCACGCCGATCAGCGCCAGCTCGATGGCGGCGCACTCGATCGGGTGACGGTCAGACATGCCGAGAAGACTGTAGGAAGTTAAGCGGAATGTCAAAACTCCACTTATGACCTGCCCACCAGGTGGACACCGAAATGGATACCCCCGGACTTCCGGGGATTCCGGAGGTTCCCCGACCCCGCACGGAGACCGACCGGGGTCGCACCGCACCGCCGCCCGGCGGGGCCCGAACGCCTCGGCGGTCAGAGCGGCGCGAGGATCATGAGGACCTCGTCGCGGGTGTCGTGGGGAGCGAGCCGGAGGGCTTCGGGCCAGCGTCCGATCTCGCGCCAGCCGAGCCGCCCGTAGAAGTCCTCCAGGCCCTCGCCGCCGCGCGCCGCCAGGCGCAGCTGTTCCAGGCCGAGCTCGTCGCGGGCGATCCTCCGGAGCTCGCGGACGAGGGCGGATCCGATTCCGCGGCCGCGGAAGGCCGGGTGGGTCTGGAGGTGGTGGACGGTGCCCCAGTGCCCGACGAGCCGGTAGGGGTCGCGGTTGAGGACGATCCATCCGGCCAGGCCGCCTTCCAAGCGGGCGGTGAGGAGTCGACTCCGCTGCGGATCGAGACGGGCGAGGAGCCCGTCCACGGCGGGCGCGACGTCGTCGTGCCCCACCGGAGGGAAGGGGAATCCCGCGGCGCCGC
Organism: Kitasatospora sp. NPDC127067; assembly: GCF_042724755.1. Classification (NCBI taxonomy): domain Bacteria; kingdom Bacillati; phylum Actinomycetota; class Actinomycetes; order Kitasatosporales; family Streptomycetaceae; genus Kitasatospora; species Kitasatospora sp. NPDC127067. The sequence goes on from NZ_JBHXEM010000232.1 coordinate 2,628, forward strand.
CGCTGTTGGTGACCGCGATCCAGCAGTCGATCAGCTGCTGCCGGAGTTCGGCGGTGACGTCGTGCGGGTCGGTCGTCTGGACGAGGTGGAGGGCGGCGGCGTTCGACATGGGGCGAAGGATGCCAGAGGGGTCCGCCATCCCTCCCGGGGCCGGGGAGCCTCCGCACGGGGCCGGGCCGAGCGACGAACACCCGTCAGGCCCGTTTCCGCCGCGCACGCCTGAGTGAATGTGTCCCCGTTCGGCGGCATTGAAGCTATTTCTCCGATTTTCAGACGAGATACTGCATTCGTACGGTCACCAAAGGTAGCGGCACCGTCACTGCTCGCACAGGTTCTGCCCCGTCACCACCACCGTCCGACGCACCGTCAGACACCGGACCGTCCGATCGAAGGGAATCGTCATGAGGCGCTGTCCACCCACCAACGGACGCGAGCGAAGACGCCATGGACCGGTCGGGCTCCGCGGCCGCCTCACCCGGGCCGCGCTGCCCCTCCTCCTCGCGGCCGCGACGGCGTCCGCCTCCTTCGCCGCGCCCGCAGTGGCACACGCCACCCACCGCACCGCGCACGCCGCGACCGCCGACGCCCCGGTCGGCGGCGCCCCGGTCGGCAGCGGCCAGAGCCGGCAAGGCGGCCGTCAGCAGCCCGTCACCCTCGCGAAGACCGGCACCGACCTCGCCACCGGCAGCACCACCCGGACCGCCCACGGCGACACCGTCCGCTGGGTGGTCTCCGCCACCAACCCGGACGGCGCACCGGTCAGCACCACCGTCACCGACAAGATCCAGGGCGGCCCGGGCAGCACGCCGCAGACCCAGTCCTACGTGCCCGGTTCCCTCCAGGTGCCCCCCGGCTTCAACCGGCAGTGGTCCACCGACGGCGGGACGACCTTCTCGGGCACCGACGCGGGCGCCGCCACCAACGCCGTCCAGGCGACCAACCCGATGCTCGCCTCGCCTGCGACCGGTCAGGTGGTCCAGATCCCGCCGCCGTTCACCCCGATCAACACCGCCACCGGCGGCGACGGCTTCACCCCCATCCTCTACACCGCCACGATCAACGGCGTCCCCACGCCCGAGATCTGGAACATCTACCACCACGGGTTCTCCAACACGGCCAGCGTGGTCTGCACCGACCAGCTCACCAACGGGCCGTGTCCGACGCCGAGCGGGGCCCCCGCCACCTGGCCCCAGCCGCTGAACTCCTCGGTGGCCGGAGCGACCACCGGTGACCTCGGCAGCACCCGCACCCCGACCTACGTCCTGCTCGGCTCCAAGCTGTACTACGCCGCGATCAGCCGGACCACCCTCGGGCTGATCGGCGTCGGCTGCATCGACCTCCAGGCCCAGTCCAGCTGCGGCTTCACCGCCCTCCAGACCGGCACCGGGCTGGTCGTGGGCGGTGTCGTCCAAGCGCCGAACCAGCTGATCCACGCCGTCTCCGGCACCGGCGAGATCCTCTGCTACGACCCCGTCGCCAACGCCTCCTGCGGGACCTTCGGCATCGGCCTGCCGCCCAACGAGGGACAGGTCGCCTTCAGCGGCGACTACGCCGGCATCATGCGGGTCATCAACGGCAAGATCTACGTCACCGACAACACCCCGGCCCCGCTGCCGACGGTGATGTCCTGCTTCGACCCGTCGACGAACGCCGCCTGCACCGGCTGGGCCACCCCCAAGACCGTGGTCACCCCGATCGGCGGCGCCCCCGCCCGGGCCGACAACGTCTTCGAGATGTACGACCCGGCGGGCACCGTCACCGGCGTCTGCACGGTGGTCGGCGGCGTCTACCAGGAGGTCAACCCGCCGGTCGGCACCGTCGTCTGCTTCGACCCTACGGGCAACCCCGTCGCCGCGCCCCCCGGCCTCCAGGCCCTGGTCAGCACCAACGTCGCCCCCGGCGAGGCCAACTTCCAGGTGCCGCTGACCATCACCGCCCCCAACGGGCACCTGGAGACCGAGTTCCCGCTCTGGATCTACCAGGGCACCACGCCGACCCTCAACAGCACCGAGTACTGCTACGACTGGACCATCCAGGGCCCCTGCACCCAGTACGGCACCAACGGCGTCGTCAACGGCCCGCCCAACGTCAACGGCGGCAACACCAGCCCGTACGGCTTCGCCTACGACGGCCAGTGCAAGTACAGCCTCGGCGACACCGGCTACCTGTTCTCGATCGACCCGGTCACCGGAGCCTCACCCTGCCTGAAGACCAAGGCCCAGGGCACCATCAACCCCTCCGCGTACTACTGCGACGGAGCCACCGGGCACATCAGGTCCTACGGAACGGTCAGCCTCCTCGGCATCGATCCCACGACCGTCGACTTCGCCCACTCCTCGGTGACCGTGCTCGCGGCCGACGGAACGACCATCGGCACCTTCCCGTTCGACCCCGCCACCGGAACGGCGGACATCTCGTCCGTCCCGACCGGCGACTCGCCGATCCAGGTGATCGCCAACCTCACCCTGATCAACGGATCGTCCTTCACCCCCGACAACCACCCGCGGATGCAGGTGACCTTCGTCGGCGACGCACCGCAGATCTGCTTCGAGACCACGGTGGCGACCGACTGCTCCGTCACCGCCGTCTCCAACCAGGCGTCCGCCGTCACCAACGGCCAGCCGCCCGTCACCTCCAACACCGTCACCCTCCAGGTGACCCCCGGCGCCCAGTGCACACCGATGCTGACGATCAACAAGGAGGTCTGCACCTCCACGAACGCTGCCGACTGCACGGACGGCGGTCCGGGCCCGTGGGCGAAGAACGCGACGATTCCGTCCGGGAGCACGGCGTACTGGCGGATCACCGTCACCAACACCGGCACGGTCCCGGTCACCGGGATCACCCTGACCGACAGCGTGTCACCGTCCTGCGTGACCGCAGCAGGGACGTTCGACCTGGCAGCCGGCGCCTCGCACCAGGTGTTCTGCGACCTGACCGACGTCACCCAGCACACCGTGAACACCGTGACCGCCACCTTCCCCGGCCCCGGCGGCACCCCCGTCACCACACCCCCCTCCGAAGCCACGGTGAACGTCAGCGGCACCGGCGTCCCGTCGCTGAGCGTGGACAAGGAGGTCTGCCAGTCCGACAACGCCGCCGACTGCGGCGCGGGCGGCGTCGGGCCGTGGGGCGAGGAGGCGACCCTGCACAAGGGGAACGCACCCGAGGAACTCTGCGCTCCGGACAAGTGCCAGGCCTTCTGGCAGATCACGGTCACCAACACCGGCACCGTGGACCTGACCGGCATCACCCTGAACGACTCCCAGGAGCCGGCCTGCGTGGTGGCGGCCGGCACGTTCGACCTGGCGGCGGGGCAGAGCAGGACGTTCTACTGCTTCAGCCTGATCAGCGAGGACACCGTCAACACGGTCACCGCCTCCTACGTGCCGCCGGGCTCCCCGCCGGGGACCGCGCCGGTGACCACTCCACCGTCCTCCGCCCTCGCCCGCTGCGAACCGCCCTGCGAGACGGACAAGTGCCACCACCCCAAGCCCGGCCACGGCCACGGGTCGCACGACGTCAAGCCCGGAACCGGCAACCCGTACCTCCAGCCCGACATCGGGACCTGGCCGTCCGCCCTCCCCTACCTCACCACCGATCCGTCGATGACCGATCTCGACTGGCTGCTGCCCATCCTGGTCGAGGCGGGCGGGGCAATGCGGTGACCCCGAACCGGCCCTGACGGGCCGAAAGGGCGGTGGCCGGGGAAGAACCTCTTCCCCGGCCACCTGCGTGCCGGTTCTCTTCGGCGACGCCGGCGCCGGGGGCCGGGGCGTAGCCGCCGTACCGGCCCGGCGCACGCC
>NZ_JBHXEM010000233.1:0-6340 GCF_042724755.1 Kitasatospora sp. NPDC127067
TCATCCAACTCGCCGGTGTCTTCCGGGGCTTGACGCCCTGTCCGACGTTTCAAACTCTAGCCGATCCCCGCTCCGAAAAGCGAATCCGACCGCAACCCAATAAAATGCGCACGCCGAATAAGCACCAGGCCGCAACGTGAAAACGACGAAGCGACCCGGCCCGAACCGGGAAGTGGTGTTTCAGAGGATTGGCTGCCCCGGGACCGTCCGCGCTGACGCGTGTCCGGTGCTCCCTGCCAGGCAGCTCGAAGAACACTAGACCTCCGGCCTCGCCGAGTCAACCGGCGCAACCGGTTTCTCGGCACGCTCCTCCGCCGGCAGCTGGAAGGCCAGGACGGCGACGTCGTCGTCGTGCTCGGAGGTCACGCCCATCGCCCGCAGCAGCCGGGCGCAGATCACCTCGGGGGCGCCCATGGCTCCGGCCAGGGTGCGGGCCAGGAGGTCGAGGCCCTGGTCGATGTCCTCGTCCCGGCGCTCGACCAGTCCGTCCGTATAGAGGACGCCGGTCGTACCGGGGAGCAGGCGCAGGGTGTGGGAGACGTGCAGGCCGCCGCCGGTGCCGAGCGGCGGGCCGTTCTGTTCCTCGCTGCGCAGGATGGTGCCGTCCGGGCAGCGCAGGAGTACGGGGAGGTGTCCGGCGGAGGCGTAGGAGAGGGTGCGGCGCCGCGGGTCCCAGACGGCGTAGGTGCAGGTGGCGATCTGGTTGGCGTCGATCTCCATGGCGAGGCCGTCGAGCAGGCGCATCACCTCGTGCGGGGGCAGGTCGAGGCGGGCGTAGGCGCGGACGGCCGTGCGCAGCTGGCCCATGACGGCGGCGGCGCGCAGGCCGCGGCCCATGACGTCGCCGATGACGAGTGCCGTGCGCCCGCCGTCGATGGCGATCACGTCGTACCAGTCGCCGCCGACCGCGGCCTCGGCGCCGCCCGGCTGGTAGGTGGCGGCGACCCGCAGGCCGGCCGGCTGGTCGAGCTTCTGCGGGAGCAGGCTGCGCTGGAGGGTGACGGCGGCCTCGCGCTGGCGGCGTTCGGCTTCGCGCAGGCGGGCGGCGGCGAGGACCTGGTCGGTGACCTCGGCGGCGAAGATCAGCACTCCGGCGGGCGGCCCCTCGGTGGGGGCGTCGCCGTTCTCCCCGGTGCCGAGCGGGACGCAGGAGACGTTGTAGTAGCGGTTGCCGGTGAGGCCGAGGATGCAGCGGGCCTTGACGCTGCGCGGGCGGCCGCCGCGGATGACCTGGTCCATCAGGGGCAGGACGCCCATGGTGGCGAGCTCGGGGAGGGCCTCGGCGGCGGGCAGGCCGGTGGGGCGTTCGCCGAAGAGTTCGCGGTAGGCCCGATTGGCGTAGCCGAGCTGGTGGAGCGGGCCGTAGGTGACGGCGACCGGGGCGGGGATGCGGTTGAGGACCTCGCGCAGGTTCTGCGGCTTGTGCGGGTCGAGCAGCTCGGCGGTGGCGGCGGGGCTGCTCGGGTCGCGGGGGCCGGGCACGACGACGCCGTCGGGGCAGGGGGCTCCGTCCTCGGTGCCGGTCCCGTGGGGCGGGAGGGCACGCCAGGGGACTCCGGCCAGCCGGGCGCTCCAGCGCATGAGGTTCAAACGACGGCCGCTTCCTCGTTTTCCAGGCATATCATCACTTTTTGTGTGCGCAACAGCACACGGGGTAATGACCAGGTCGGGCTGATCCTGTCAGGCGGAGGCCCGGTTCCGGAAGTCGCGCGCCCGGCGTGGCCGTCCGTTCCGCCCTCCGATCCACCCGCGGGCCCGCCGTTCGGTCGGCCGCCGGCCCGGGTCGACCGGTGGGGTCACCGGGCGGCATCCGGTCCGCCGTCGGACGGCCGGTCGGAGCTCGGGCCGAACCCTCCCTCGAAGGCCGAACGCGGGTGCTCCATCGCGCCCAGCGAGACCACCTCCCGGGAGAACACCCCGCCGAGCACCCAGTCCATCAGCACCCGCACCCGGCGCTCGGCGCTCGGCAGCCGCCGCAGGTGCCGGGCCCGGTGCAGCCACCAGGCCCGCCGGCCGGTGAGCCGGCCGCCGCGCCGGGTGTGGGCGACGGCCCGGCGCAGGCCGAGCGAGGTCGAGCAGGCGGCGGGGCCGGGCCGGTAGTCGGCCAGGCCCGGGGCGTGCGGCCCGCCGTCCAGGGCCACCACGACGTTGCGGGCGAGCAGCTCGGCCTGGGCGAAGGCGTGCTGGGCGTTGGGGGCGCAGGGGGCTCCGTCCGCGTTCGGGTCCGGCACGGCGGCGCAGTCGCCGGCCGCCCAGACGCCGGGCAGGGCGCGTCCGTCCGGGCCGACGGCCTGCAGGGTCGCCAGACATCGCACCCGGCCGAGGGTGTCCAGCGGCAGGTCGGTCTCGCGCAGCAGCGGGGCCGGCCGGACGCCCGCCGTCCAGACCAGGGTGCGGGCGCCGAAGCGGCTGCCGTCGGAGAGCAGCACGACCCGGTCGGCGACGGACTCCAGGGTGGTGTGCAGCCGGATGTCCACGCCGCGCTCGCGCAGCTCGCCGAGGGTGTGCGCGGCCAGTTCGGGCGACTCCTCGGCGAGGATCCGGCCGGTCGCCTCGACCAGGACCCAGTGCAGGTCCTCGGCGCGGACGTTGTGGTAGCCGCGCACGGCGGTGCGGGTCATGTCCTCCAGTTCGGCGAGCGCGCCGACGCCCGCGTAGCCGGCGCCGACGAAGACGAACGTGAGCGCCGACTGGCGCAGCGCCGGGTCGCGGGTGGCGGAGGCGAGGTCGAGCTGCTCCAGGACGTGGTTGCGCAGGCCCACCGCCTCGCCGACGGTGGAGAAGCCGAGGCCGTGTTCCGCGAGGCCGGGCACCGGTGCCGTGCGGGAGACCGAGCCGGGGGCCACCACCAGGACGTCGTAGGGCAGTTCGACCGGTGCGGGGGTCTCGCCGGGGCCGGCGGCGTCGGCCAGGGCGCGTCGGGCGGCGTGTTCGATCCGGGTGATCCGGGCGGTGAGCACCCGGCAGTCCGGCAGGACCCGGCGCAGTGGGACGACCACGTGTCTCGGGTCGATCGAGCCGGCCGCCACCTCGGCCAGCAGCGGGTGGTAGGTGAAGTAGGCCTGCGGCTCGACGACGGTGATCTCCACCTCTCCGCGCCGCAGCCGTTCCCGCAGGGCGCGCTGGAGGTGGAGTGCGGCGGCCGTTCCGGCGCAGCCGCCGCCGGCGATCAGGATTCTGATGGTGCGCCTCCTGCCGATGCGACGTTTCGTCCCGGCCGCCCCGCGGCCGGGGGTGTCCCCCCATCACGCCCCCTATGAAGGACCGGCGGGGGTCGTCTTGTCCACAGTCCGTACGGGGCTGGTTGCGACACGAGTGACCGTCGTGGCCAGTTGTGCTTACTGGGCGACTTTCTGACGCACTTTCGGCCTCGGAGAGTGGTGAACTATGGTCGGATTGTGTACCGGGGCGGCCGTCGCCATGACAATCGGCGGCGACGCACCGTGGAGCGGCCACTACGGCCAGTTCCAGCGTTGGCGTGAGAACCCGACTGGGGGACAGTCATCCGGGGAAGGGTAGTTCCCGGACAGGGCCCCGGACGGTGCCGACGCGCCGAGCCGGACGTGGACCCGGCACGGCGGCACGACCGTGGTCACCGGAACGGGACGGGCGGCACGAGCAATGGGTCATCGGGTCATTTCTGACGGGCTGAGCTGCACCGGGGGGTGCAGGGGCGGGCGACGACAGGGTCCGGTTTCGGACGCCTGCGGGGGAGAGTTGGGATGATGGATCAGGAGCAGGTGTTGGGGCGGGTGGGTGCACCACAGGCCGGACCGGGCACGGTCCCGGAGCAGCGCGGCCCGGTGGACCTGCCGCCGCAGAGCGGGTCGGCGTACTCGGCGGTCGCGTACCGGGCCGAGCCCGCGCCGGCCGCGGTGCCGGTGCCCGGGGCCAGGTTGCGGGTCGACGCCCGGCGGAACCTGGAGAGCGTGCTGCGGGCGGCCCGCGAGGTGTTCGGCGAGTTCGGCTACGGCGCGCCGATGGAGGAGGTCGCACGCCGGGCCGGGGTCGGGGTCGGCACCGTCTACCGGCGCTTCCCGAGCAAGGAGGTGCTGGTCCAGCGGATCGCCGCCGAGGAGGTGGCGTGGCTGACCGCGCAGGCGCGGGAGTCGCTGTACGGCGGTGACGGCGCCTGGGAGGCGCTGGCCGGCTACCTGGCCCGCGCGGTGTCCACCGGCGCCGGGCGGCTGCTGCCGCCGGAGGCGTTCCGGTACGCGGAGGAACTGGGCCGGGTGCCCGAGCAGCGGGCGCCGGAACCGCCCGCGGCGGTCCGCTTCGACCTGCGCGGCGAGGAGGCCCGCTCCGGCGGGGTGGTCGAGCCGTCGGCGGCCGACGCCGATCCCCGGCTGCTGCTCCAGCTGCTGGCCGCCCTGGTGGCGCGGGCCGGTGCGGCGGGCGAACTGCGTCCGGGCGTCACGGTGTCGGACGTGGTGCTGGTGCTGACGGCCTCGGTGCCGGTGCACGCGGCCCGTCCGTCGGTCTCGGCGCAGGCGGCCGGCGGTTTCTCGCCGATTTCTCCGCAGACGGACGGTCAACCGACCGCCGGCCCCTCGGACCGGCTGCTGCAGATCCTGCTGGACGGCCTGCGGGAGCGCTGATACCCGGGCCGACCGGTCCGCCACGCCCGGCGGGTAGGGGAGTTGGAGGGAGGACCGGCGCGCGGCCCGGATGCGCGCGCCGGGTGCGGGAGTCGCACACCCCACCGCCGCACGCTGGGCGAACACCCCCGCGACGGCCCCTCGGAGGAGTGGAAGGCGGTTGGTCCGGCTTCCGCCGGTCCCTGCGCTATGCCATCCTTTGCCCGTGGTTGGAGCCAATGTCCCGATGCGCGCCGTTCGCGCGCCGTCGGCGCCGTACGTCGGGGAACCGTGCGCCTGCGCACTCCCGCGCGCCCTGCCACACTACGGGGGCTGTCGTGGAATCTGGGGTCCGTTGTGAGCGCCGAGGAACAGAACGACTACGGGTACGGCCTCGACTTCGGAGGCCTCTCCGGTGATCCCGACGAGGGGACCTGCAGTCTCAACGGCGTCGGCGGGACGGCCCAAGTGCCGGGCGCCGCAGCGGCTTCGGCCGCCGGACACGTCCCCGACCAGGCCGGGATGCCCAGCCGCGAGACGCTCTCCGCCTCCGCCGCCGCGCTGCCCCCGGGCCGGGTGCCCGGGCAGGCCCCGGCGGGCCGGGGCGGCGTCGCCCCCGAGGCGTTCGTCGGCGACCCCTTCCCCGGCGACGGCCGCACCGCCCGGCCGACCGTGCCCGCCCCCGCCGACCCGGTGGACGGCGAGCGCCCCGCCTCCGACGCCGACTTGACCGCCCGGGTGCGGGCCGGCGACGACACCGCCTACGAGGAGATCTACCGCCGGCACGCCGACTCGGTGCGCCGCTACGCGCGCACCTGCTGCCGGGACAACTTCACCGCCGAGGACCTCGCGGGCGAGGTGTTCGCCCGCACCCTGCAGGCGCTGCGGGCGGGCAAGGGCCCCGAGTTCGCCGTCCGCGCCTACCTGCTGACCGCCGTACGCAACGTCGCCGCCGCCTGGCACCGCAGCGAGCGCCGCGAGCAACTCGTGGACGACTTCGCCGTGTTCGCGCAGACCTCGGCCGCCGTCGTCGACTTCGACCTCGCCGACCCGGGCGCCGACGCCTGGGCGATGGCGATGGCCGACCAGCGGATGGTCATGCAGGCCTACGCCGAACTGCCCGAGGACGACCGGGTGGTGCTCTGGCACACCGAGGTCGAGCGGGAGTCCCCGAAGACCGTCGCGGTGATGCTCGGCAAGACCGCCAACGCCACCGCCGTCCAGGCCCACCGGGCCCGCGACCGGCTCGCCGCCGCGTTCCTCCAGGCGCACGTCTCGGGCAGCCAGGACAGCGGTTGCGAGGCCTACGCCAACCGACTCGGGGCGTACGCGCGGGGCTCGCTGCGCAAGCGGGCCTCGGCGGAGGTCGGCCGGCACCTCAAGGAGTGCGACCGCTGCACGGCCGCCTGCCTGGAACTGACCGAGATCAACACCGGGCTGCGCGCCCTGCTGCCCGGCGGCGTGCTCGTCTGGATCGGCGTCGGTGGCTTCGGCGCCGCCGCGGCCGCCGTGGGCGGTGCCGCCGCCGTCGGCGGAGCGGCAGCCGCCGGGACGGCCGCCGCCTCCGGGTCCTCGGGGGCCGCCGCGGGTGCGGCCGCCGCCGGTTCGACCGGTGCGGCCTCCGGCGGGGCGGGAGCCGCCGCGGCCGGCGAGGGCCTGGGCACCGCCGCCAAGGCCGGGATCGCCGCCGCCATCGCGGTGGCCGCGGCCGCCGTCGCCGCGTACGCGCTCACCGGCGCGCCCGAGCCGGCGCCCCCGGCGGC
>NZ_JBHXEM010000234.1:0-6063 GCF_042724755.1 Kitasatospora sp. NPDC127067
CCGGTGGAGCGGGCCCGTGGTCAGTCCGTCGGGCAGTGGATGCCCGCGGCCGGGACGGTGCCGTCCAGCAGGAACGCGTCCACCGAGGCGCGGACGCACTTGCTCGCGCCGTAGCCGGTGTGGCCCTCGCCGTCGCGGCTGATCAGGACGGCGTTGCCGAGTTCGGCGGTGAGCTTCTCGGCCCAGGCGTACGGGGTGGCCGGGTCCCCGGTGGTGCCGACGACCACGATCGGGGTGGTGGCGGCCGACTTGATCACGTGGGGCTTCTCTGTCGCGCGGAACGGCCAGATCCGGCAGTCCGGGTCGAACAGCGAGGCCATCGGGTCGTGCTTGCCGACCAGCGGGGCCTTGGCGGCGAGGTCGGTCAGCGCGGCCTGCAGCTGCTCACCGGCCGGGGCGTCGGTGGCGCCGTCGGCGCAGTGGATGGCGGTGTAGGCGTCCGCGGACGGGCTGTAACGGCCGTCGTCTTCGCGGCCGTTGTAGCCGTCGGCGAGGTCGAGCAGGTAGTCGCCCTTGCCGCGCACCATCGCCCAGCCGATGGAGTTGCGCAGGCCGGTCCAGGCCTTCTCGCCGCCGTAGAGCCGGCTGAGCACGCCGGTCCAGGCCGCGCTGGAGGTCAGGGTGCGGCCCTTCTCCGTCTTGAGCGGCTTGTCCTTGAGCCCGTCGAGGAAGGCGGCGAGTTTCTGCGGGGCCTGGTCGGCGTCCTTGCCGAGCGGGCACGCGTCCTTGGTGACGCAGTCCGCGGCGAAGGCCTTCAGCGCCCGCTCGAAGCCGGCCGACTGCTCGATGTTGTGCTGGATCAGCGAGGTGGAGGCCGAGGTGGCGCCGTCCAGGACGAGCCGGCCGACCCGGTCCGGGAACTCCTCGGCGTAGAGCGAGCCGAGGTAGGTGCCGTACGACATGCCGAGGTAGCTGAGCTTCTGGTCGCCGAGGGCGGCGCGCAGCACGTCCATGTCCCGGGCGGTGTTGCGGGTGCCGACGAAGGGCAGGACCTGTGCGTACTTGGCCTGGCAGGCGTCGGCGAGCTGCTTGCCGTGGTCGTCGCCGGCCTGGTCGGTGTTCAGCCAGGCGTCCCGGGCCCGGTCGTCCAGGCAGTTGAGCGGGCTGGTGCCGCCGGTGCCGCGCGGGTCGAAGCCGACGATGTCGTAGCGGTCGTGCAGCGGGCCGTCGAGGCCCTTGGGGTCGTAGGTGACCATCTGGACTCCGGAGCCGCCCGGGCCGCCGGGGTTGAGCAGCAGCGAGCCGATCCGCTGGTCGGGCTTGGTGGCCGGGTTGCGGACCACGGCGACGTCGAGGGTGCCGGCGGCCGGGGCGGTGTAGTCGAGCGGGACCTTGAGGGCGGCGCACTGGAGTGCCGAGATGTCCTCCTTGTTCTGCGGGTCCTTCGCGCAGGGGCCCCAGGCGAGCTGCTGGCCGTAGAAGGCCTTGAGCGCCGGGTCGGCGGCACCGGTGGGCTTGACGGTCGGGGTGGGCGTCGGGGTGGCCGTCGGCGTCGCGCCGGCGGGGGCCGTGGTGGCCGCGGGCGCGGCGGCGGTGCCGCTCCCGCCGGTGCAGCCGGCCAGCAGGGCGGCGGTGGCGACGGCTGCTGCGGCGGCGGGCAGGATGCGCCGCGGATTTCTGGTGATCATGAAATGCACGGCACAGGAATATCACCTGCCTGTCACATCGGTCACATGGGATTCTCGGAGTTCTCCACACGGTGCCTCTCGCCACGATGCCGGGGTGGCGCCGTCCGCCGGGCGCGAGGGGTGATTCCGCGGGGCGCCGAACGATGCCATGCTGAGGTCATGACAGAAAGCAGTGCGGTGGCACCGCTCCGTGAGCAGGCGGAAGTCGGTGGGCGGCGGAGGGAGTTGGCCGCGGCGACGGTCGGATCGGTGGTCGAGTCCTTCGACTGGAGCATCTACGCCGTCCTCGCGCCCTACTTCGCGGCGGACCTCTTCGGGCACGGCAAGCACGGCGTCAGCGGCGTGCTCGGCGCGTACGTCACCTTCGCGGTGGGCTTCGTCGCCCGGCCGGTCGGCTCCTACCTGATCGGGCGCCTCAGCGACACCAGGGGACGGCGCTTCGCGCTGAGCCTCGGCATGGCGGTGATCGCCGCCGCCAGCCTGGGCATCGCCGTCATCCCCGGCCAACAGGCCATCGGGGTCTGGGCGGCACTGCTGGCCGTGCTCGCCCGGGTGGTGCAGGGGCTCGCCTTCGGCGGGGAGGCGCCGAGCGTGGCCGCGTACGTGACCGAGACCGCCCCGCCGCGGCACCGCTTCGCGTTCAGCTCGATCTCCTACGGCGGGATCGTCCTCGGCTCGCTGCTCTCCTTCGGGGTACTCACCGTGCTGATCCACACCATCGGCAAGTCCGGTCTGGAGAACGGTGGTTGGCGCCTGGGTTTCGCGGTCGCCGCACTGCTCGGGCTGGCCGCCGTCTGGGTGCGGCGGTGGGCGCCGGAGAGCGCGGAGTTCCGCCGCGCCCGGGAGCGCGCGCGGCGCACCGCCCGCCCGCCGTTCCTGCGGACGCTGCGCGAGCACCGTTGGGCGGTGCTCACCGTCTTCCTCAACACCCTCGGGGGGACGGTCGGTTACTACTTCGCGCTGGCGTACCTGCCGCAGTACGCCGCCGCCTACCACGTGGTCGGCAAGGAGGAGGCGGCCTCCTTCATGACGGTGGTGCTCGTCGTGGTGCTGGCCACCATGCTGCTCACCGGCGTCGCCGCCGACCGCTTCGGCCTGCTGCCGGTCGCCCGGATCGGCTTCGGCCTGCCGATCCCGATGGTCGGCATCCTGCTCGCGGGGCTGCGCCAGGGCTGGCTGCCGTTCCAGGTCGTCGCCGTGCTGCTGGGGATGCTGGTGGCCACGGTGCTCGGCACGCTCAACGTCTTCACCGGGCTGCTGTTCCCGACCGAGGTGCGGGCGGTCGGCCTCGGCGTGGTCAACGCGACCACCATCGCCGCGTTCGGCGGCACCTTCCCGCTGCTCGCCGAGTGGCTGAACGGCCGTCATCTGCTGGGCCTGATCCCCGGATACGTCACCGTCTGCACGGTCGGCCCGGCCCTCGCGCTGCTGACGGCGATGAAGGTGCCGTCCTTCGCCGCGGCCGTCCGGGGCGCGGAAGCCTCGGTTCAGCGGACACCGGGAACCGCCTGACGGACAGTCATCCACTGTGGTTGAGTGGTCCGGACCATTGCTGATCGGGGAGGGCGGAGCATGGGTGCCGACGCATCGGGTGCGGACATACCGGACACTGCCGGACGGGACGGCGGCGCATCGGACGCTGGTCCGGGTGCCGGTCGTCCGGGCGACTGGGGTTCGGACGACTGGGGGTCCTACGACCGTCCGCCGGGGACCGGCCTGTCGGACAGCTGGCTGACCGAGCCCGGGTTCGAGGATCCGCCGCAGGTGGACCTGCGCACCGACCGGGCGCACTCGGCCCGGGTCTACGACTACCTGCTGGGCGGCAAGACCAACTTTCCCGCGGACCGCGAGGTCGGCGACCGCGTCCTGGCCGACCTGCCCGGCGTGCGCGCGGACGCCACCGCCGCCCGCGCCGTGATGCACCGGATGGTGCGCCGGCTCGCCGAGGTGCACGGCGTGCGCCAGTTCCTGGACGTCGGCACCGGCATTCCCACCGCGCCCAATCTGCACGAGATCGTGCAGTCCGTCGACCCGGCCTGCCGCGTGGTCTACGTCGACAACGACCCGATCGTGCTCGCCCACTCGCGCGCCCTGCTCACCAGCACCCCCGAGGGCCGCACCGCCTACGTCCAGGGCGACCTGCGCGAACCGGAGCGGTTCCTCGCCGACCCGGCGGTGGCTGGCACCCTGGACCTCCGCGAGCCGGTCGCCCTGACGCTCATCAACATCGTCCACTTCCTCTCCGACGAGGCCGCGCACCCGCCCGTCCGCAAGATCCTGGACGCCCTGCCCGCCGGCAGCTTCCTCGCGCTGTCCGCGGGGACGGCCGACATCGCGCCGGAGCGCAGCGCGGCCGCCGCCCGCCGGTACGAGGACGCCGGGATCACGCTTCACTTCCGCTCGCGCGAGCGCGTGGAACTCTTCTTCGCCGGGCTGGAGTTGGACGATCCTGGGGTGGTCCTGATCAACCAGTGGCACCCGGAGCTCGCCGAGGTCCCGGCCCCGGGCGGGGACGCGGTCTCGGTGTACGGGGGAGTCGGCCGCAAGGCGTAGTCGGATCCTTCCTCGTCAAAACGATCGTCTTTACGTGCTCATGTCATTAAAGTGACTGCCCGTCGAACCCCCCACTCGGCAGGCGGAGATTTCATGACCATTGCACGCAGGTCCATCCTCAAGGGCACCTCGGCGGCCGGAGCCGCCCTCGTGGCGGCAGGGACGGCGGCCGCGCAACCCGCGGCCGCCCAGCCGGCCGACGACGCGCCCGCCGGTCCGCTCCTGCAGACCACCCCGCACCGCGCCGGAACGGCCTCGGTGACCGGGCTGCACCTGCAGTTCGGCACCGACGCCAGTACGGAGATGACCGTCTCCTGGCTCACCCCGCAGTCCGTGCGCCGACCACAGGTGCGGTACGGCTCACCGGACGGCGGCCTCGGCCGGGTCGTCCAGGCCGAGACCCGCACCTACCGGGACTCGATCGACAAGGTCGAGGTGTACGTCCACCACGCGCGGCTCACCGGCCTGCGCCCGGGCACCACCTACCTCTACAGCGCCGGCCACGACGGCGCCAACGCCGAGACCGGCACCTTCACCACCGCCCCGCGCGGCCGAACCCCCTTCACCTTCACGAGCTTCGGGGACCAGGCCGCGCCCAACCTCCGCCGCCGGATCACCTTCCCCGACGGCATGCCCTCCCCGCTCGGCAAGTACCCCGTGTTCATGAGCAGCCAGGTCGGCACCGCGGCCTCCGCCGACATCGTCGCCGCCGTCGAACGCGTCGGGCCGCTGTTCAACCTCATCAACGGCGACCTCTGCTACTCCTCCTACGCCGGCCGCCACGGCCAGAGCCGCACCGCGACCTGGGCCGACTGGTTCATCAGCAACAGCCGCTCCACCCGGCTGCGGCCCTGGATGCCCTGCGTCGGCAACCACGAGAACGAGGGCGGCAACGGCCCGATCGGCGCGACCGGCTACCAGGCCTACTTCACCCTCCCCGACTCCTCGGCCTCCTCCGACGAGGAGACCCGGGGCATGTGGTACGCCTTCACCGTCGGCTCGGTGCGCTTCATCAGCCTCGCCAACGACGACGAGGCCATCCAGAACTCCGGCGACGTCTACCTGCGCGGCTACTCCGGAGGCGCCCAACGGCGCTGGCTGGAGCGGGAGTTGCGGGCGGCCCGGAGCAGCCGGGCGATCGACTGGATCGTGGTCTGCATGCACCATCCGATGATCTCCAGCTCGATGCACGGCTCCGGCAGCGACCTCGGCCTCCGCGAGACCTGGGGCCCGCTGTTCGACGCCTACGGGGTCGACCTGGTGGTGTGCGGCCACGAGCACTACTACGAGCGCTCCCACCCCGTCCGCGGCACCCTGCCCAACGACACCCGCACCCCGGTGCCGACCGACACCCGCACCGACCTCGTCGACACCGGGCGGGGCACGGTCCACATGATCATCGGGGCCGGCGGCAACGCCGCCACCACGCAGGACGACCTCTTCGAGAAGCCCAAGGGCCGGGTGGTCGTCGGGCTGGAGGACCCGAAGCCGGGCGCGCCGTACCGGGAGTCGGTCTGGGTCACCGAGGACGCGCCCTGGGCCGCCGTCCAGGACCGCACCCACGCCCACGGCTTCGCGGCCTTCGAGGTCGACCCGGGCGACCGGCGCGGCGGCACGACCACCATGAAGGTCGTCTACTACACCTTCGACGGACCGCACGGGGACCTCACCCCGGTGGACACCTTCACCCTGTACCGGCGCCGGACCGACGGGCGCGACGGCTGACGGCCGGGCCGACCGGCACACGGCCGACCGGCGCAGGTCAGCCGTGTGCCGGTCGGCCCAGGGCGGATAAGGGCGGCCCAGGGCGGCTCAGCGCCGGAACAGACCGGTGAACACGTCCCACCAGCCGCGGCGCTGGGGCGGGGCGGCCGCGGCCCGC
>NZ_JBHXEM010000235.1:0-5909 GCF_042724755.1 Kitasatospora sp. NPDC127067
GCCCGCCGCCCCCCCGCCGGGGCCCCCGCGGCGCTGATGAAGCAGGGCGACGTACCTGCCGGAGCGCCTTCGGACCGGTGGGGCGACGTGGTTCAGGCGGCGATGTGTGCAGGTCGACTGCCGGTCATCGCGGAGCGCAGTGCGGTTCGGACCCGGGCGGCACCCGCGGCTGCCACGTCCGCCCCCTTGCCGACCGTGAGGGATCGGGTTGTCAGGCCGGAGCACGGGCGGCAGATGCCCGGTCGGGGCACGGGGTCGTGGCACTTGGCGCACTCGGTGTACCGGGCCGGTGGCCGTGCGGCGGGCCGTGCGGGCGGCATCTTGTGCTCCAGGCGGTAACGGAGCACGGCGGCCGCCGAGTGCATCGGGGTGGGCAGGCCCGGCAGCAGGGCCTGGGCGAGGTCGGCGTGGGCCGCGCCGCGCTGCAGCCACTGTGCGACGAGGGGCGCGAGTTCGGCGGCTTCGGCCTCGCCCAGGCGCAGTCGGGGCTCGGGGCGGATCACCCGGAACAGCGTGGCGACCGCCTCGCGGACCTCTTCGGTCTCGAAATCCTCCTCCCGTCCTTCTGATTTGACGTCATCGGCCGGACTCGCGGGGAGGGTGGGTTCTTGCTGCCGGTCCTTTACAACAGGGCTGCCAGCGCGCCCGGTGGCCGCTCCGCCGGGCGCCGGACGGGTGGCATCCGGCGCGAACCATGGTGTGTCGTACACGTGGGTCTCGGTGCGGATGGTGCCGTCCGGCATGCGGATCTTCTCAACGCGGTAGAAGCCCGCGTCGGTCAGCTCCTTCAGGGCCTTGCGGATCGCTCCGCGCCCCTGGGGGCTGGTGTCGGCCATGTGTCGACCGTCCTCGCGCCAGCCGTCGGGGCGGGAGAGCAGATCCGCGAGCAGGCCGCGGGCGGTGTAGCTCAACCGCCGGTACTGGAGTAGGGCGTTGGGTAGCACGGTGAAGTTGCGCACGTGGGCGCTACGATGGACACGCATCGGGAGTGTCTGCTCCTGTTGCCGGACCCCGGGGTGTTGGTAGCACCGCCGGGGTCGCCTGTTTTCGATTGGATTACGGAACGTATCACGGCAATTGACACTGCGTGAGGCGTTTGGGGTTGATGAGCAGCTGCCGGCTTGCGGTTACCTGGTGGTCAGGAGATCCCCGCGTTCGACGGCCGCGCGCAGGACGGTGGCGAAGTCCTGGGGCAGGAGGTTGACCGCATCGAGGGCTTCGGTGGTGAGGGGGATTTCATCCAGGAGGTACTCGCCTCGGCCTTCCTGGCTGAACTCGGGACCGGTGCGGTCCTCGAAGTTCCACTTGTCGACGGTGGCGAGGTAGAACTCCTGGCGCTCGTCGCCGGTTTCGACGGTGTGGAGGAGGCGGACGATCTCGGCCTCGCCGGCGATCTCCTCGCGGACCTCGCGCAGCAGGGCGTCCTCGGGGCTGGCGTCAGTGGGCTCGATCTTGCCGCCGACGATCACCCAGTACGGTTCGATGCCGGGGCGGATGCGCTTGATCAACAGCATGGTGTCGTTCGGGGTGAGGAGTACGGCGCGGACGCGGTGCTGCACGGTGGTCTGCTTTCTGATCGACGGTGTGGGCGGGTCAGTGGAGGAGCCAGCCGCCGTCGACGTGCAACGACTGGCCGGTGATGAAGGACGCACTGGGGTCGGCGAGGAAGGCGACGTCCTCGGGGTGGCCCCGGTCAAGGAAGGCCGGGGCCGCCGGCACCAACGCCACAGGAGCGCTCCCACCCGGCCCAATCGGGTGGGCCCGCCCCCAAGACCCGAGCCCGCTGCGTCCATCATGGCCCGCTCGCGTCGGCCGGCCAAGGTCAGGCGGCTTCTGCCCGATCCACTGCTGCTTCACTCGGCTGTGCGAGCCAGACCAGCCGTGCGGTAATTCCCGGTCGCCCGGCGAAATGGCGCAAGGCCCGATCGGGAGACGTGGGGTCATTCGCGCCTGCTCGTCGATGCTGATCACGTGCGCTCGCCCACTGTGGTCGGCGACTCCCCAGGCCACGACCCGCCCGTCGACGTCCGGGAGGCCCTCGCCCCAAACCTGGACGACGGCGAACAGGCGGGGTGCGGTGTCGAGCACGAGCCCACACAGCTCCTGGTCGAAGGTCGGGCCGGTCGGCAGCCGAGGCGTGACCGGACGGGGGCTCTGCTGCGGCGCAGCAGCCATGGAAGTCTCCTACGTGCATGGGGATCGGACGCGGCGCTGCCCATCACGGGCAGCGGAACAGCTCGCACGTGCCGGTGTCAGATCAGCGAGGCCAGGACGCCGCGTGGCCGGTGGCCGAGCCAGAACGCGGCGGTGGACGGTTGGGGCTGGTCCTCGGTGGAGCCGTCGTGGGGCAGCAGTTCGGTGGGGGCGATGTAGCCCTCGCCGGGGTCGATCCGCAGCCGGAAGACACGCAGGGGCAGCCCGAGGGCGGCGTAGGCCCGCAGGTCGTCGGTGTGCGGATAGCGGTCCTCGGGGTCGGCGTGGAGATCGCGGCAGATGGCGCGGATGTCGAGGCCACCGAGCAGGAGGTAGCGGGTTCCGGGGTCGAGGTTGAAGCACAGGCGTCGGCGACCGGTGTGCTTGGCCTGGTAGCGGAGCCTGTCCCAATTGTCGATGTGCAGGCCGATGCGGCGGCCGTCCTGGTAATTCGGTGTGGTGGTGAGGGCCTTGGCCGGGCTCCTGGCTTGGCCGAGGTGGACGGCGTCGGGGTCGCCGAGTTGGTCGGCGAGGGTGGCCGGTGGAGGGCCGTCGGGCAGCTTCACCAGTTCCACGAGCGCGCTGTCGGCGCTCCGCCCGGTCGGGCGGAGTTCTGCCGCCAGCACGGCGGTGAGGGGCTGCCAGGGGCCGGCCGGGAGGACGGCCCCGTCCTCGTAGTCGGGCTCGCCGCGAGCGGTGCGGACGCCGGTGCTGTCACACCTGGCGATGAGGGTGGCGGGATCGGTGTGGGCGATGGCGAGAGTCACGCGGGTTCCTCCCAGGCTGGGTTTACCGGTCGTCGAGGGTGTCGGCGAAGGTCACGTCCAGCTCGGCGACCAGGGCTTCGGCGAGTTCGGCCTGCTGGGTGCGGTCGATGAGGACCTTGTCGAGGTTGGCGACGCCCCGCAGCGTGGTGAGGTCGTTGCCTCGCAGATCGAGGCCCTGGTACTTGCCCCGGCCGAACTCGGTCAGCCGCAGGATGCAGGCGTCGAGGACCGCGCTACCGAGGTCGCAACCAGTGAACGACGCCTCAGTGAGCCCGCACTTGGAGAAGACGACCGCGCCGGTGGCGCGGATCTGCTCAAAGGTCGCGTAGTCGAGCTTGCAGTTGTCGAAGAGGACGTTGTCCAGGGTCACGCCGATGAGCCCGGCACCCATGATCTTGCAGTTGCGGAAGACGACGCGGGAGAGCTTGCTGTCGGTGATGCGAGTGGTGGCGAGGTCGCAGGTGTCGAACTCGACGGAGTCGAGGCGGACCTGGTCGAGCTGCACGCGGTCGACCCGCAGGTTGGAGACGCGGCCGGTGACGAGGCGGGTCTCGGCGAGATCCAGGGCCCGCAGGTCGGCGTCGCCGTACTGGAAGTCCTGGACGATGCCCCGGGCGGAGTCCAGGGTCGTGACGTTGGACAAGTAGAGCCCGGGCTCGTTCAGGTGGGGCAGGGTCACGGTGACACGGCCGAAGGTGATGCCGTCCATGGGAGGCTCCGCTCTCTCGAAGGTCGGGCCGGGCCCGCACCGGCTGGTGTGTCCCGGGGTGGTCCGGGTAGCGCTACTTACGCTTGTTCTTGTTCGACCAGTTGTCCCAGGTAGGCCGGTTGTCGAACTTCGGCCCGTTGTTGTCCCAGGTGGGCCGGTTGTCGAACGGCCCGGCGGTGGGGTCCGTCACGTTGACGCCGGTGAGGTCGGCGACGACGGCAGTGTTGCTGGTGGCCAGCAGTTCGAGCAGGGTCATGCGACTTTCTCCTCTTGGACGGTATCGGACAGGGCGGTGACCAGGGCCTGCCGGGACACGCGGCAGTGGTTCGTCTCCGTGGTGTCCAGGCGGCCGTTCTCGAAGTAGCGATTGCCGGCCTGGGCCCCTCGGCAGAAGTCGAAGAGGTCGCAGGTGGCCTCACACGCGTCCAGGCCGGTCAGAAACTCGCGCACATAGCGCAGGCGGTGGGCGCGGTCCAGCATTGAGCCGATGCTCCGCTCCAGGACGTTCCCGGCCCGGAAGTCCTCGTAGGCCGGGTCGGTGATCCCAGCGAGTTCGGGCGAAAGCAGGACGACGTCGCCATTGGATGGCGACGGTCGGGATCGGGTCGATCAACACGCGGTCCCAGGCGGCCCTGTGTCCGGCGCGGACGTCCCGCAGGTAGCCGCCGAGTCGGTCGATCTCGCGGATGGTCAGGTCGCGGTTGCGGCGTGACCAGGCAATGGTGCGCCGCCAGAACACGCGGGCCTGCTCGGCGGAGGGAACCGCCCGGTCGGTGTTGACGCCTTCCCTTTCCTCCATGGGGGCACGGGTGCCGCCCGCCGAATCCACGACGACCTGCTGCGCCGCCGCATCGAGGGCCGTGTCACCCTTCTGGTCAACCCGCTCGCCGGGGACGGCAAGGTCCAGCGGCTCTACGAGACGTGGGGCTACCAGGCGTTCAACGCTCAACAGCCCTCTCCGGAGTCGCCCCGGCTGACCGCGATGATCCGCCCGATCCACTGAGCCTGGGGCGTCACCATCTCCTCGGCCACGACGCGAACCACATGTGGACGGCTTTCGGGCTCACCAACGTGGCCATCCACCGGATCTCGACCGCCATGGAGTTCGGCGACGTCCAGATTGCCCTCGACCGAGGGCCGCGCGTGGACTCCTCGGCCCTGCCGCTCGAACGCCGAGTACGGCACTCGCTCGAAATCGCCCGCGCCCACAGCGCACAGAACCGTATGGACGAGGCGCTCGCCCTCGTACTGGACACCGAGGAACTGGCCCCGAGCAAGTCCGGTACCCCTTCATCCTCCGACATCTGGTGACCAACTGGGTCCGCCAACAGCGCGGCAAACCCAGCTATTTGCTGGCGGGCGTCGCCCAGCGGCTCAAGACCGTCACGTGACGGGGTCGGGCGGCTACAGTCGTCGCCATGAGCGACTCCCAGCCCCACGAGGTCGTGGCCCAGCCCCGCACCGCCGCCGGGGTGCTCTTCTTCGACGACGACGACCGTGTCCTCCTCGTGAAGCCGACCTGCAAGCCCGGCTGGGAGATCCCCGGCGGCTACCTGCACGCCGGCGAGACCCCGAGCGAGGGCGCGGCCCGGGAGGTCAAGGAGGAACTCGGCATCACCCCGCCGATCGGCCGCCTGCTCGTCGCCGACTGGGCGCCTCACCCCACCGAGGGCGACAAGCTGCTCTTCGTCTTCGACGGTGGCATCCTTCCCGCCGACGAGCTCGACAACATCACCGTCGACCAGGTGGAGATCGGCGAGTACGCCTTCCACGCCGCCGACCAGCTCGACGAACTCCTCATCCCACGCCTCGCCCGCCGCGCCCACGCCGCCTGCGCGGCCAAGACTCAGTCCGAGACCGTCTACCTGGAGCACGGAGCGACCCGCCCGTAGAGCCACGCCGCACAGTGGTTGCACGGCGCTTCTTCCTAGGCTGCCACTGGATGTGACTACCTCGTCTCAGCGAAGACGAAGGCTGAGGGCCGGCCCCGAGCGTGTCCGAAAGATCGCTTATACGCCCCCTGGCCGTGCGGCGCGCGGCGAGGGCGGGGGTGGGGGTGGATGGTGGGGAACGGCGGTGAACCTGCTCAACGAAACAGATGGCGCGCGGGTGTCCACCCGGCGGCTGGCTTTATTCACGGGTTGTGGTTCTGGCTCAACTTCCGTGAAATGGCAACGCAGAGTGACGAATTGGCTTGGCCTGGGCTCCAGGTACAGTCGGAGCGCCCGTGAGATCGTGCT
>NZ_JBHXEM010000236.1:0-5893 GCF_042724755.1 Kitasatospora sp. NPDC127067
CTGTTCTCGGTGATCCTGGACGGCCGCAACGCCTCGTTGGGCGACGGTGTGCGGCGGGCGCTGGGGCGTGAGCCGCGGGACTTCGCCGACTACGCCCGCGAGGCCGCCGCCTCCGGCGTGTGGAACGCGTGAGCCGACCCGTCCGGGCGGCTCCGACCGGCCGCCTGCGGGCGGGCGTTGGTCGACAATCCGAACGGACTCTGGAGGTCTGGTCATGACGGACGGTACGACGATCTGGTCGACCGAGCACGGGCTCCGCGCCCTGCCCGAGCAGCTCAAGGGCTTCGGCCTGATGCACGTCGCGATGCGCCGGGACGCGGCACGGCTGACCGCCGTGGCGCAGCGCGGCGCGGCGGGCTCCTCCGCGGCGCTCGCGGAGTGGTTCGGGCGGCTGCGCGCGGTGATCGACTGGCACCACCACAGCGAGGACGAGATCCTCTGGCCGTACCTGCGCGGCCGGGTGGCGGGCTTCGACGGCAGCGGGGTCCTGGAGGAGGACCACGAGGCGCTGGACGCCTCGATGCGGCGGGTGGCCGGGGTGCTGGGCTCCGGCCTGCGGGCCGAACTCCCCGAGGCGGCCCGGGCGTTCGAGAGCCTGGTGCGCGAGCACCTGCGGCACGAGGAGCCGGTGGTCTTCCCGGCGCTGGCCGGCCTGTCGGTGGACGAGTACCTGCGGGTCGAGCGCCGGATCATCGGGAGCGCGCCGACCCAGGTGATGACCTACCTCCAGCCCTGGATGTTCGACGGCGCGGACGCGGCCTCGGTCCGGGCGGTCTCGGCGACCATCCCGGCCCCGGTGCGGCTGCTCGGGCGGACGGTCCTGGACCGGCGGTACCGGCGCGGCCTGGACCCGGTGCTCTGAGGAGGCCGGGAACCTCGCCCCCCCGGCCCCGGGCGCGGCACCGCGGCACGCGGCACGTGCCCTGCCGGGGAACGGGGTTCCGGTTGTCGCGGTTCCGTTGCGCGGCTCGCCGCACGGTGGGCGGTGTCGAGTGTTCCACGTTCGCCGGCGCCGCACTGCGCGGAGCCGGAAGAGTGAGAGGGTCCTGAGATGCGTTCGGATCAGACCGCGGTTCCGCTGTCGTACACGGCGCCGCCGGCCATCGGGGGTGCGGGGGTGGGGAGTTCCGTGCAGAGCGTCGGACAGAGCCGGGCCGCGGGTCCGCTGCTGGCGGGTGCCACCGTCGCGATGGGCCTGATGGCCGGGCTGTTCTTCGCCTTCGACGTGTCGGTGATGCCGGGCCTGGCGGCCGGGGACGACCGTACCTACGTGACGGCGATGCAGCACATCAACAAGTCGATCGAGAACGGGCTGTTCGGCCTGGTCTTCGTCGGCGCCTTCGCGGCGACCGGCCTGGCGGCCTGGCTGCTGCACAAGTCCGGCCGGCGCCGGGCGGCGCTGTGGGCGGCCCTGGCGACGGCGCTGTACGTGGTGGCGCTGATCGTCACCATGGGCGTCAACATCCCGCTCAACAACGAGCTGGCGGCGGCCGGCGACCCGTCGCAGATCCACGACTTCGCCGCCGTGCGGGCCAGGTTCGCGGACAGCTGGGTGCCGGCGAACATGCTCCGCACGGCGCTCTGCACCGGCGGTCTGCTCGCCCTGACCCGCTCCCTGGTGCTGAACGGCCGCGGCGGCCGCTGAGCCACGTGCGTCCCGCGTACCGCCGCCGTGCCCGTCCGCCTCGCGCGGGCGGGCACACGCGCGTTCCCGGGCCGTGCGCCCGCCCCTGCCCACGGGCCGTCGGACCCGGTCGGTGCGCGGGGGCGTGCGCCGGTGCGCCGGGTCGGTGCGTTCTCCCAATTCAGTTGGTGAGACCCCGAGTTGGCGAACCGGTCGGATGTGGTGGAGCATAGGCCGGGCCCGGTCTGTTGCGGTGCGCTTGCGCCGCGGCCGAGGCGCCGTTCGACTGCTGGGGGAGGAGGCGGTTCCGGTGAATCCGGCGGAACGTCCGTTTCTGGTCCGGGGGAAGGCGGTCCCCCTGGCCAGATACCTGGCGGAGGCGGACATCGAGGGCCTGGTGGCCTGCTCGTGCATCGGGAACGAAGTCAGCATCGACCTCGCGGACACCAGGATCCTGGTGAGCCTGGTCGACGTCGCCGACGTGGTGCGACTCAACTTCGACATGGTCCAGGACGGCCCGGCCAAGCCCCGCTCCTGGTCGCGCCGGCTGCCCGCCGGCACCGGCCCGCGCGAGATCGCGTCCCGGATAGCGCTGGACGTGCGGGCCCTGGAACGCGAACTCGCGCCGCTGCGGCTGCGCCCGCCCCGGGCGACGCCGACGGTGGCGCCGCCGAGGCAACACCGTCCGGGCTGACCACCCGGCGGGCGGGAACCGGCCCGGGTCCGGCGGCGGAGGCGCTGCCGGGCCCGGGCTCCGCGCTGTCCCGGTCGGGCCGGCGGCCCCGTGGGGAGCGGAAGTCGCCTCCGGGTATCCGGAGTTCGTCCTCCCACTTGTCGCGCGTAGAAACGTTCTTCCGCCGTACGTCTGGCCGTTGCCCGATGCGCCCGGTAGGGATCTGGTGGCGCTGTTAGAACCGCAGCGCCCGACCTTTCTTGTCCGTGGTCACACCGCCGGGCCACGAGCCCGGACGGTGGTCAGGAGGAAGCCTCATGCGGAGCACCTTGAACCCCCGGATCACCCCGAGAGCGGCGCGCATGCGGCGCCGGACGCCGGCGGCGGTCTCCGCCGCGGCCGTGGTGGCGGCGCTGGTGGCGCTGCCCGGCGGCGTGGCGCAGGCGGCGTCGCCCGACATCGTGATCAGCCAGGTGTACGGCGGTGGCGGCAACTCCGGTGCCCCGTACGCCAACGACTTCGTCGAGCTGTACAACCGCGGCACCACGCCGGTGTCGGTCACGGGCTGGACGGTGCAGTACGCCTCGGCCTCCGGATCCAGCTGGTCGCGGACCACCCTCTCCGGGACGATCGCGCCCGGCCACTACTTCCTCGTCCAGGAGGCCGCCGGGGCCGGCACCGGCGCCGCGCTGCCGACGGCGGACGCCACCGGCACGATCGCGATGTCCGCGACCTCCGGCAAGATCGCCCTCGTCACCAACGGCACGGCGCTGACCTGCTCCACCGGCTGCGCGACCCAGTCCGGGGTGAAGGACTTCGTCGGCTACGGCAGCGGCGCCGGCTCCGCCGAGGGCTCGCCGACCGGCAACCTGTCGAACGGCACCGCGGCCCTGCGCGCGGGCGGCGGCGCCACCGACACCGACAACAACGCGACGGACTTCGTGATCGGCTCGCCCGCGCCGCGCAACTCCTCCACCGGCGGGGGCGGAAACCCCGGCGGCACCCGCATCCACGACATCCAGGGCGCCGCCCGGGTCTCCCCGCTGGCCGGCAGCGCGGTCAGCGCCGTGCCCGGCGTGGTGACGGCCGTCGGCCCCAACGGCTTCTGGTACCAGGACCCGCAGCCCGACAACGACCCCGGTACCAGCGAGGGCATCTACGTCTACACCTCCGGCGCGCCCTCGGTCGCGGTCGGGGACTCGGTCACGGTGAGTGCCACCGTCAGCCAGTTCCGCCCGGGCGGCACCGGCGGCACCACCAACCTGTCGATCACCGAACTGACCGCGCCCGCCGTCACGGTGGTCGCCCACAACGCGCCGCTGCCCGCCGCCACCCTGGTCGGCCAGGGCGGGCGGGTGCCCCCGTCCGCGGTCATCTCCGGCGTCACCTCCGGCGACGTCGAGACCGCGGGGAACTACCAGCCCGCCACCGACGGCCTGGACTTCTGGGAGTCCCTGGAGGGCATGCGGGTCGAGATCGACGACGCGGCCGTGGTCGGCCCGACCAACAAGTACGGCGAGCTCCCCGTCGTCCCGCAGGGCAGCGGCACCCGCACCAACCGGGGCGGCATCCTGCTGCAGGCGAACGACGGCAACCCGGAGCGGGTCGTCCTCGGGAAGGCGCTCGCCCCCACCCCGACCGCCAACGTCGGCGACACCCTGACCGGCGCCACCGTCGGCGTGCTCGACTACGCCTTCGGCAACTTCACCCTCCAGGTCACCGCGACCCCGACGGTCACCCCCGGCACCACCACCCCCGAGGTCACCGCCGCGCCGACGGCCGGCCAGCTCGCCGTCGCGACCTTCAACGTGGAGAACCTCGCCCCGTCCGACCCGCAGAGCAAGTTCGACGGCCTCGCTGCGGGCATCGTCACCAACCTGCGCTCGCCCGACCTGATCGCCCTGGAGGAGATCCAGGACAACAGCGGCGCCACCAACGACGGCACGGTCAGCGCCACCCAGACCCTGGCCAAGCTCACCGCGGCCGTCACCGCGGCCGGCGGGCCCTCCTACTCCTACCGCGAGATCGACCCGGTGGACGGCCAGGACGGCGGGCAGCCCGGCGGCAACATCCGCCAGGTGTTCCTGTACCGCACCGACCGCGGTCTCTCCTTCACCGACCGCCCCGGCGCCGGCTCCACCACCGCCGACTCCGTGGTGAACGCGGGCGGCACGCCGCAGCTGGCCTACTCGCCCGGACGGATCGACCCGGCCAACGCGGCGTTCAACTCCAGCCGCAAGCCGCTGGCCGGTGAGTTCCGCTGGAACGGCAAGCCGGTCTTCGTGATCGCCAACCACTTCAACTCCAAGGGCGGCGACCAGCCCCTCTTCGGCCGCTACCAGCAGCCGGCCCACCCCTCGGAGAGCCAGCGCCACGACCAGGCGACCGTGGTGAAGGACTTCACCGACCGGATCCTGGCCGTGGACCCGAAGGCCTCGGTCATCGTGCTCGGCGACCTCAACGACTTCGAGTTCTCGCAGACCGCCGACATCCTCACCGCCGGCGGCTCGCTCACCGACCTGCCGCGCACCCTGCCGCTGCCCGAGCGCTACACCTACGTGTACGAGGGCAACTCGCAGGTGCTGGACCACATCCTGATCTCCGGCGCGCTCGCGGCCACCGCGTACGGCTACGACATCGTGCACATCAACAGCGAGTTCAGCACGCAGCTCAGCGACCACGACCCGCAGGTGGTGCGCATCCCGCTGCCGTAGCGGGCCCGACGAACGGTGCCGGTCTTCCCGAACCGCGGGGAGACCGGCACCGTTCGTCGGGGCGGGAACGCTAGCCGAGCAGCAGGAACTTGGTGGACGGGGTGTTCCGGTAGGTGCTGCAGTCGGTGTTCTGGGTGGTCGTGCTGTACGTGAAGCCGTAGGGGACGTCACAGGCCCAGAGGCCGCTGTACGGCTTGCGGAGGTGGAAGGCGTTGGACTGCCCGCCGCCCGTGGTGAGGTTGCAGGCGGTGCCCCAGACGAGGTAGTCGTAGGTGAACTCCGGGGTGCCCACGCAGGCGACCAGGCCGTCGACCGGCTTGCGCAGGTGGTACTGGTTGGACTGCACGCCGCTGATCTGGCTGCAGGCGAGACCCCAGGTGATGTTGTCGTAGACGAAGCCGGGCGTGCTCCGACAGGCCGTCAGGCCGTCGTACGGGGTCCGCAGGTGGAACTGCGGCGAGTTCCAGCTGCCGCCGCCGCTGCAGCTGCGGTTCATCGACACCTGGTCGTAGACGTACCCGGCCGGGACCTCGCAGGCCCAGGAGCCGTCGAGGCCGGTGGTGGTGGCCTTCGCGGGGGTCGCGGCGACCGCGCCCGAGAGCAGGAGGGCGAGGGCGGCCAGTGCGGCGAGCAGCAGGCGGGCGAAGCGGGTGTGCGCGTGTGCGGTGGGCATGGTTCTCCCAGGGTCGTGGCCGGACACGAGGCTCGGCGCGGGAACAACGGGACATGCGGTACCGTGCGGGCCGACAACGGCAGTTGCGGCCCGCCGAAGGTTTTAGCACGGCGTCGTCACGGCCGCCTCACGAACCGCTCAACTCGGGTGGATGTTGTGAAGGCCCGACCGGAACCCCGCCCCGACCGGAACCCCGCCCCGGCCCCTTG
>NZ_JBHXEM010000237.1:0-5868 GCF_042724755.1 Kitasatospora sp. NPDC127067
GCTGTCCGCCACCCCGGCCCGGCTGCTCGGCCTGAGCGACTCGATCGGCTCGCTGGAGACCGGCAAGCTCGCCGACCTGGTCGTGGTCGACTCCGGGAGCTACGACCTGGTCGCCGTCATGCGCCGCGGCCGCTGGGTGCTCGGCGGCGAGACGTTCCGGCCCGTGAAGGCCGACTGAGCGACGTCCGGAACGCGACGCGGCC
The DNA here is from genome assembly GCF_042724755.1 of Kitasatospora sp. NPDC127067. Classification (NCBI taxonomy): domain Bacteria; kingdom Bacillati; phylum Actinomycetota; class Actinomycetes; order Kitasatosporales; family Streptomycetaceae; genus Kitasatospora; species Kitasatospora sp. NPDC127067. The sequence goes on from NZ_JBHXEM010000237.1 coordinate 204, forward strand.
GCGGTGGCGTCAGCCGCTCGGCTCGATGGTGATCTGGTCGATCAGGATCGGCCCGGAGGGCACCGTGAAGGTCACCGAGTTCGGCCCCGCCTGGAACTGCGGGAGTATCCAGGTGGAGAACCAGGCGGCGGTCTGGTCCTTGGGGGGCGCCCCGTAGACCTTGTAGGTCACCCCGCTCGGCCAGTCCTTGCCGTTCACCGCGGCCCCGCCCTTGATGTCCGCGCCCGAGTAGTTGTAGTGCACGCTCAGCTTGTACGTCCCGGCCGTGGCGATGTCGCCGGTCCAGGTCACCGAACCGCCCGGCTGGAGCGTCAGGTAGCTGCCGTCGGCGGACTTGGCGCCCTTGACGCTGTTGCCGGACGGCGCGTTCTGCGCCTGGAGCTGGCCCGCGTCCACGCTCGTCGGCCCGGAGATGGCGGTGGCGCTCGACGTGGGGCCGGCGCTCGCGTTCGTGGCCGTCGGCACCGGGCTGTTGGGGGCCGGCGGGGCGGTGGTCGCGGTGCCGCCCTTGGTGTTCTTGGTGTCGTCCGGGTCCCCGGTGGAGAGCGCTATGCCGGCGCCGATCGCTATCGCCGCGACCACGGCGACCGCGCCGATCACCGCGCCCTTGCTCCGGCCGCTGCTGCGCGGCTCCTCCCCCGGCTGCGGCCGGGAGTGCTCCGCGTAGCGGGTCTGCTGGGTGGGCGCGGCACCGTACTCGGGCTGCTGCGGCGATCCGGGCTGACCGCCGTACGGGGCCTGCGGCTGACCGCCCGGGTACCCCTGCGGCGGCATGCCCTGCTGGCCGTACGGCTGCTGCTGCTGTTGCTGCGCCCGCTGCGGATAGCCGTACTGCGCGCGCCCGACCTCCATCGGGCGGCTGTACGACGTGCGCGGGACCCCCTGCTGCGGCTCGGCCGGCTGCCCGGTGGAACCGTCGGCCGGGCGGTAGAGGTAGCCGAACGGGTCGTCGTCCTGCGGGGCACCGCCCCCCTGGCCCTCGGGCACTCCGTTGCTGCCGGCGGTCGTCACGGTGGTCTGCTCCCCCATCCGGTGCGCCGCCTGCTGCGGGCGGCGCAGATCATGGACGCTGTCGTACCGGGAACCCTACCTGTCGTATGTGACGGCGGGAAAAGACCCCTTGACAACTCGCGGGTAACCCGGGCCGACCTGGGCGGACCCGAGCCCGCACCGGCCGTCCGCCGGCTCAGCCCGCGCGCCGGTGCGAGCGCTCGCCGCGCGCTCCGCGCACCGCCCCGCCCCGGGCCCGTTTCTCGTCGTACATCCGCTCGTCGGCGGTGTGCAGCACCTCCTCGATGCTCATCCCGCAGCCGGCCCAGCCGACCCCGAGGCTCACCCCCACCCGCATCGCCCGTCCGTCGATCCGCATCGGCGGGATGATGGCGCCCCGCAGCCGGTGGGCGAGGTCCTTGGCCTCCTCGCGGCCGATCCCGTCGGCCAGCACCACGAACTCGTCACCGCCGAGCCGGGCCACCGTGTCACCGTCCCGGACGGCCTGGCTCAGCCGCCGGGCGACCTCGACCAGCACCGCGTCGCCCGCGTTGTGGCCGAACCGGTCGTTGATCGACTTGAAGCCGTCCAGGTCGCAGAAGAGCACCGCGAGCCCCTTGTCCACCGCCGCCGCGCCGCCTGAGCGGAACGGCGCCGACCAGGCTTCGCCGCCCGGCCCGTACTCGGCCGGGACCACCGCGTGGACGTGCTCCCCGTAGCCCGGGCCGAGCCCGCTCGGCAGGCCCTCGGGCAGTCCGTAGCCGTGCACCGGCCCGGCGTACGGGTCCGCGCCCTCCAGCCGCTCGTGCGCCGTGTGCGCGCTGTAGGAGTCGGCCGGGTAGCCGTACGGCTGCGGGTAGGCCGCCTCGACCTGGCCGGCCGCGGCGCCGACCGGCTGCGGCTGGGCGCAGAGCCGGCGGGCCAGCCGGGTCTTGAGCTCGGCGCCGTTCGGCAGCCCGGTGAGCGCGTCGTGGCTGGCCCGGTGGGCGAGCTGGAACTCGTGCCGCTTGCGGTCCTCGATGTCCTCGACGTGGGTGAGCAGGAAGCTCGGGCCCTCGGCCGCGTCCGCGACGATCGAGTTGCGCAGGCAGACCCACTGGTAGCCGCCGTCCCGCCGGGACAGCCGCAGCTCCGCGCGGCCGCTCTCGGCGCTGGTGCGCTCCAGCAGCGCCCGGTCCTCGGGGTGCACGAGGTCGGCGAAGCTCTGCTGCCGCAGCACCGCCCGGGGCCGGCCGAGCAGCCGGCAGAGCGCGTCGTTGACCCTGGTCAGCTGGCCGCGCCCGACGCCGTGCAGCTCGGTGATCGCCATCCCGCTGGGCGCGTACTCGAAGGCCTGGCGGAAGCTCTCCTCGCTGGCCCGCAGCGCCTGCTGCTCCTTCTCCAGGCGGGCCAGCGCGCGTTGCATCTCGGCCCGCAGCCGGGCGTTGCCGATCGCGATGGAGGCCTGCAGGGAGAACATCTCCAGCGCCTCGCGGGTCCACGCCCCGGGCCGCTTGCCGCTGCGCGGGCGGTCCACCGAGAGGACGCCGAGGAGGTCGCCGCCGGCGCTGTACATCGGGGCGAGCAGCCCGTCGGCGGGGTGCCAGTCGTTGGCGTACACCGGCAGCGGGCTGTCCCCGATCCAGCGCGGGATGTCGCTGGCGACGGCCCAGCCGCGGTCGTACGGCAGGAAGCGCAGGGTGCCCCAGTGGTCGCTGACGCCGAGCAGTCGGTCCCAGGACTCCCGGGAACCGACCTGGCCGAGCAGCACGGAGGGGCCGCCCATCGGGCTCTCCTCCAGTTCCCAGACGGCCGCCACCACGAGGTCGCCGTCCGGCCGGACCAGGCTGACGGCGGCGGCGTCGAAGCCGAGCCCGTGCACCGCGCCTTCGACAACGGCCTGGAGCGTGCCAGCGAGGCTGCGGGCAGCGTTGAGGTCCGCCACGACCCGGTGCAAGGTGCGGAGGGTCGCGAGACGGACGTACGGCTCCGACTCGGCTTCCATGCGGGGGCTCCCCGGCTGCTTCGGATAGTTCTTGATTGGTTATCGTCCGATTGCCAGAAGAACTGAATCACAGGGAGCACAGCGCTCGGCACGCTCGGTCAGCAATAGGCCATCACTTGTGACTTAAATCACACGACACTAATGCGCCCTTAATCAGTTCATCTGTCCCATAGCGGGACATAAAGCGCTATCGGCACATTTCTGGTGGTCGACCGCATGGGCCCCGGACTGAAGCCGACTGGGCCCGCCGGTCCGGCCGCTTCACTCCTGAGGGTGAGTTCGGCCACCGGGCGCAACCCTTCGGCCGGAGCGCCGGTCCTACGACCAAGGCCCGATGCCGTTCCTCCCGGGTGACGACTACCGTGCGGTACGTGTACCCGTCCCCGCAGCCCGAAGCTGCCCCCCACGCCACGCCCGACGAGTTCCGGGCTGCCCTCTCCCAGCTCGCCGCCGGCGTGAGCCTGGTGACCGTCCACGACCCGGAGGACGGCGAGGACGTCGGCATGACCGCCACGTCCTTCCTCTCGGTGTCACTGGAGCCGCCGCTGGTACTGATCTCGGTCCGCGAGGACTCCCGGATGGACGAGGTGCTCTCCCGGACGGACACCTGGGCGGTCTCGGTGCTGACCGAGGGACAGAAGACGCTCGGCTCCCGGTTCGCCATGAAGGGCCGGCTCAGCGACCGGCTGCTGTTCGCGGACACCCCGCACCGGCGCGGCCCGCGCTCCGGAGCCCCGCTGATCGACGGCGCGCTGGCCACCGTCGAATGCCGCACCGAGCAGCGGATACCCGCCGGCGACCACACCCTGCTGCTCGGCCGCGTCCTGGAGGCCGTGGTCCCCGACCCGGCCGGCCGCCCGCTGCTCTACTTCCGCGGCGGCTACCGCACCCTCGGCTGAACCGCCCGCCGGCTACTCGCCGCCGCGCGGCGCCCGGCGGCCCTGCTTCAGTTCGGAGCGGAGCCGCTTGTTGGTCAGCCGCCGCTCGACCATTCCCCGGCTCGGCCTGGTCGCCCGCCGGGCCTTCGGCGGCGGTGCGCACGCCTCGCTCAGCAGCGCCGACAGCCGGGCCGCGGCCGCCTCCCGGTTGCGCCACTGCGAGCGGAACTCCGAGGCCTGGACCACCAGCACCCGGCCGTCCACCAGTCGGCCGGCCAGCCGCTCCAGCGCACGCTCGCGCCACACCTCGGGCAGCGCCCCGGTCGACGCCAGGTCGAAGCGCAGCTCGGCCTTGGAGTCGGAGGTGTTGACGTGCTGGCCGCCGGGGCCGGAGGAACGCGAGAAGCGCCAGACGAGCTCGGCGTCGGGGACGACCACCGACCCCCGTACGCGGATGGGCTCGGACATGCGTCCATCATCCCGCGCCCGGCCCGCCCGGTCACCCGGTTATCGGTACGCCCCCGCGCCCGCGCACCCGGTTACCCCGATCCGCCCCGAGCCCCGACAATGGCCTACGTGATCGAGCTCGGCTACTCCCTCTCCAACCGTTTCCCCGACCCCCCGCAGACGGACTACCGCACCGCGTCCGTGCACGCCCTGCGCTACGACCTTTTCTGCGGCGACGTCTACCTGGACGGCGAGGGCTCGGACCTGTCCACCGCCTGGGGCTGGGTTCCGGTGCTCGACTTCGCCTGGGCGCTGTGCGACGTCGCCGAGCTCCTGGACCGCGACCCGGACGGCGGCCGGGCCGCCCGGGTGCAGACCGCCGACCTCGACTTCACCCAGAACACCGAGCTGCTGCGCTTCGCCCGCCGCTTCAACTGGGTCGAGGTCACCGCCACCTGGCTGCCGGACGAGCCGCCGGTGGTGGTCCGCCACGGCGAACTGCGGCGCGAGGCCCGGGACTTCCTCCAGGACACCCTGGCCGACCTCTTCGACATGCACCCCGGCCTGGCCGACAATCCGAACATCTGGACTCTGCAGGGCCGGTTCCGGCGGATCTGACACCGGCTTTGCCCGGGCTTTGCCCTCCGATTGGCGCCCGCGAAGAATTCACGCTTCCTGCGGAACCAAGCCGCCGGAGTATTGCGTTGTCCCGGGAAAAAGCGCACGAAGCGAACGAAGGGACTGCAATCGTCATGCCAGTGAGCCTCTCCAAGGGTGGCAACGTCTCGCTGACCAAGGAGGCCCCCGGTCTGTCCGCGGTCACCGTCGGCCTGGGTTGGGACGTCCGCACCACGACCGGCGCCGAGTTCGACCTCGACGCCAGCGCGATCGTCCTGAACGCGGACGGCAAGGTGCTGTCCAACGCCCACTTCGTGTTCTTCAACAACACCAGCACGCCGGACAACACCGTCGTGCACACCGGTGACAACCGCACCGGTGAGGGCGCGGGCGACGACGAGGCGCTCAACATCAGCCTGTCCGGCCTGCCGGCCGAGGCCGTCAAGATCACCTTCCCGGTCACCATCTACGACGGCGTCGCCCGCGGCCAGAACTTCGGCCAGGTCCGCAACGCCTACATCCGCGTGGTGAACGCGGCCGGCGGCGCCGAGATCGCCCGCTACGACCTCTCCGAGGACGCCGCCACCGAGACCGCGATGATCTTCGGCGAGCTCTACCGCAACGGCGCGGAGTGGAAGTTCCGCGCCGTCGGCCAGGGCTACGCCTCCGGCCTGGCCGGCATCGCCCAGGACTTCGGCGTGCAGATCTGACGCACCCGCGGGAAACACCGCGGCGCGGGAAGTCGGTC
>NZ_JBHXEM010000238.1:0-5795 GCF_042724755.1 Kitasatospora sp. NPDC127067
GGTGCCTGGGGTGGGCCTGGCCGCCCGCCGGGAGCCTGCCCCCCACGACTCACCAGCGCGAAACACGAGTCCCGGCCCGCTCCGGCGGACCCCGCCGGCCATCCCACCGCCGAGGCCCCGACCACCGCCGGCCCCGGCGGAAACCGACACCAAGGAGTCCGCCCATGACCCTCACCCTCGAACACCCCGCGACCACCGCCACGGTCGGCGACCTCATGAGACACCCCGAGCTGCAGATCAGCGACGACGTCATGGTCGACATGGCGATCGACATCCTGCACAGCTCCGGCGCCGACCACCTCCTGGTCCGCGACGACGACGGCCGCTGCGCCGGGCTGCTGACCCGCATGCACCTCGCCCCGTTCCAGACCCGCACCCGGGCCACCGAGCGCACCCCCGTGCGCGACATCGCCCTCGACCAGGCCCCGTTCGCCACCGCCGACATGCCCGCCGACACCGCAGCCGCCGCCATGCGCGCCCGCGGCCTGGACACGTGGCCGGTGGTCGACCCCGACGGCCACGCCATCGGCCTGCTCAGCTTCTAGGCCCGCCCTGCCGGCGCCGACGCGCCGGCAGTCGCGTGCCCAGGGCGCTGTCCGCGACGGCGTTCAGCATTTCGGCCGCTGTCCTGGTCCCGGTCGCCCATCGCGTCGAACACCAGGGCGCCGGTCCCCGGTCGCAGGCGGATGTCGAGGGCAAGGAGTCGGACTCCGCGGGGACCGCCACCGAAGTACTCCTCGCAGCCCCGGTCTCGGGCGGGCCGGGGCGCCCGCAAAGCGGGCGACTTGCCTGACGACCCGCGTTCGGCAGCGCAACCCCACCGTAGCGCCCCCCCGAGTCAAGGTCCGGGCGGCCTGGAACCGGTCCGCGCCAGTGAGACAGGGGGTTGGGCAGCCTGGCCGTTGGAGAACGGTCGGCCGGCGATCGGGGACTGAGGGGTAGTCGTGTCCCGGGGCGGCCTGCGGTGAGCGCCCGTCGCTCACCGCGGACCGGTCTCGTCGGCCTGGCAGGCGGGTCAGGTGTCGGCGGCGGACTCCTGGCCGCGCGGGGAACGGCGGAGCTCTTCGTTGATGCGCAGGGCTTCTTCGAGTTGGTCTTCGAGGATGACGATGCGGCAGGCGGCTTCGATGGGGGTGCCCTGGTCGACGAGGTCGCGGGCGCGCATGGCGATGCGTAGTTGGTAGCGGGAGTAGCGGCGGTGGCCGCCGTCGGAGCGCAGGGGGGTGATGAGGCGGTGTTCGCCGAGGGCTCGCAGGAAGCCGGGGGTGGTGCCGGTCATCTCGGCGGCGCGGCCCATGGTGTAGGCGGGGTAGTCGTCGTCGTCGAGGGAGTCGGGGGTATGCGGTCGAATGGTTGCCGTGGTCACTGCACCTCTTCTTGTTGTTGTGTCCGGGGACGCGCTGAGGGGCCCCGGGGCCATTTCGGCTCCCGGGGCCCCGAAGGGTTTTACACCATCTGCCGGCCTTGTGGCCGGCTTCCTTGTATCCGCACTGCCCCGGGGGAGGGGGTGTGCGGGGATCGCGTATGCGTGACCGGAAACCACCGTCCTTGCCTTGGGGTCTTCGGATTCCGCCCGGGCGACTTCCTCACGGGCCGGGCGATCCTGATGGCGCTCTGTCCCCTCCATTCATCCTCTGTACTGGCCTGGTACTGCGAACTGCTTGGTACTGCGGAACTGCTTGTACTTCGAACTGCGTGGTAGTGCCAACCACTCGGTGCTGCTGTGGCGGTCCTTGCGGTCCACCGGGTCCGGCAGCCAGCCCCGTCGCCCGTCCTGCTAACCACTCGGCTTGGAACCCCACTGCCGGACTCCCAGCGCGCGCGCCCGCAGTCTGGGCGCCTTCACCGGGATACCGCGTACTTCGACTGCTGGTACTGCCCAACTCGACTTCACACTGCTGGTACTGCGCTTACCGAACTGCGGTACCGCTCGGTGGCGACCCCTGATGCCTGCGGGCCACCTGGCCCGGCCGCCAGTCCCGTCGCCGTCCTGCACCATCCCTGGCTTCAGGACCCTGCAACCGTTCCTACCTGCGAACTTCTGTACTGCTGCCCGCCAGTTCGTGTCTGGCGGGTACCGCTGACCTCGTCTACGAGAGAAACATTAACCACGGTGCGCGGCAATGTCTACTCCGGCGGGCATAGATTTTTCGGTGCCGGTTGGGGAGGTAGTCTTCGCCCCGCACGGGGTGGGGCGGCCGGTCGCCGCAGCCGTGCAAGGACGGGAGACGCCGCGCCCAGCGGCCAGGACCACAAGTGAACGGGAGGCGAGCGGTGGAAGGGCCGCAGGCCGCGCGGCAGGTGCGCACCCCCGACCCCCATACCCAAGCGTCGCTGGCGGCGGCCATAGGCGAAGCAGTCCGAGACCGGGACGAGCGGGGCCTCCGTAGGCTTCTGGCCCGCTTCGCCGAACAGGCCGCCATCACGGACCTGCCCGCCCTGCGCGACGCCATCGACACCCCCCACGACGATGACAGTCCGCCGCGGGCCCGATAGGCCCAGCCGGCCCGCCGCATTCCTGAATCAGAAGGCGCGGACAGCGGCATCACAGGTCAGGCAGACGTATCCGGCCCAACGCGGCGGATGCCACCCCTGCCCCGGCCGTTCCGGGCTCCATCGCTCGACCACCATCGCGCCGGTGTCCATTCCGCACGCGGTCGAAGGCCCCGGGCCATCGGGGGCATCCGGATCCGAGAGAGCGGCGTGGACCCGGCGCACCGACAGGACGTCCACCGGATCACCGCCCACCCCCAGGATGCGCGCGTCCAACGGCTCAACCAGCTCCAGCAGAACCACGATCCCCATGGTTCAACCGTGCGCGCCCAAGGCCGCGCACGCGACCGCACCCGGGCAAGGGCGGCCGGCCGTGGACCACGCCGGGCACCCCGCTGGCGGCCCGCCGTACGGGCCCGGACCGGAAGGTGGGTCCGGGCCCGTACGAACGGGTCCGCTGGCGCCCAGGGTGCTCGCCGGTGCAGGCGAGCGACACCCGGCAGGGCGGCGGCCGGTCGGCGCGGCAGGGACTGGGAACGAACGTCCAGGCCGCGCCGCCGGGGTCAGACGGAGATGGCCTCGCGTTCGGCCTTGGCCGTGATGGTGATCCTGCGGGGGCGGGCCTTCTCGCTGATCGGCACGCGCACGCTCAGCACGCCCTGGTCGTAGTCGGCCTCGATCCGGTCGGTGTCCAGTGCATCGCTCAGGAGCACCTGCCGGGAGAACCGGCCCAGCACCCGCTCGTCCGCCAGCACCTGCGCACCCTGCGGGAGCCCGGACGCGCGCTCCGCGCGCACGGTCAGCACGTTGCGCTCCACGTCCAGGTCAACGGTCTGCGGGTCGATGCCCGGCAGATCCAGGCACAGCACGAACACCTCGCCGTCGCGGTAGGCGACCAGCGGCATCCCCGCCGGCTGGGAGACAGTGCCGACCGGCTGCGGAGAGAGCCGGTCGAGGTCGCGCAGGGAGTTGGTACGCATCAGCAAGGGGGATCAGCTCCTCACAGTCGTGAACGGTCACGGGTGCCCACGGACGGCATGGCGCCGGACCTGCCCAGCCCTGTTCTCCCGCCCGGGCACCTCGACGAGAAAGTTATAGCGCCACAAAAGCTTTCTTGACAAGGTGGCACTCAACTTTAGCGAGCCTTCTAAACGCCACCTTCGGCGCACTGCCAGCCTGAGGCCAGGGCCCCCTGTGAGAACGCTGCTGCTGGGGGCGGTGGCCACCATGGCCCGTTCGGCACGGCGCTGGCCATCCAGTCCTCGCTGGTCGGCATGGGCGAGGTCGTCTTCGGTGGAGCACTGGTGGGCCGAATGCTGTACTGCGGGCGAGGCGCTGAGGCGGCGGAGGCGTCCAGAGCGAGGGCTTTCTGGGCCTGCTTGATCAGGGCGGGCATCTTGGCGTTCTCGTCGACGGGCAGGCCGCGTTCGCGCAGGACTGTCTTGGCGGTGGCCTCGATCAGCTGCTTGGCGCTGCCGATGGCGCCGGCGGGGTCGTCGGAGAGGTCGCGGTGGACGCGGTCGAGCTCGGCGAGGATGCCTGAAGGGCCCCGGAGACCGCTCAGGTCGTGGGTGCGAGCCGGTGGCTTGGTCCAGAGGATCCGGCCTCGTTCGTCGACCCTCAGGCCGTCCCGCTCCAGCGGGACGGTGAGGTCCTCCAGCCACTTGCCCTGCCACTCATCACGCCGGGCGACCCGCATCAGCTCCTCGAAGACCAGCAGAGCCCGCTCCACGTGGCCCCGATCCCTCCAGTCGACCGCCTGGGCGTAGGACTGGAACGAGGAGCGTCGTGCCCCTGTGTCCTGGTAGTGCAGCTCGTCCGGGGCGACGGGCGCGAAGCCCTGCCCTTCCCAGGCCACTGCGATGTCTCGGAGGTTGACGCAGGTCAGCGCCTCGCTGACCTGCGGAAACGACCGACTGGCCGAGTCGTGTCGATTGCTCTGGATCTCGCAATGTGAAATGAGAGTGCACTGAGTTCGATCTCGGCATGAGTTCTGTGCAGTACGGCTCCCGCTCGACCTCCGCACCGCGGCGCCATCCACTACCTCTTCGGCCAAGAGCTCACCCGGCTCGCGGCCCTGCCCGCAGAAGCCCTCACCATCCGGGACAGCGAGGGCGTTCTCCTGCTGGACCACGCACCGATCCGGTTGCCGGAATCGCTGCCCCTGCCCGCGGCCGAGCTCACCTGCCGGCAGCCGACCTAGCTGGTCGCGGTCTCCGCCGCCTCGAACCGGGCGAAGGCCGACAAGGACCCGAGCAGCTGGCGGCCGCCGCTGCGATCGTACTGGTGCACCTACTCCCGCGCCTGGACCGGCTGTGCATCTACATGCCCGCCGGCACCGTGACCCTCGACGTCACCACGACCGGCGGCACCGGCACGGCCTACCTCTACTACAACGCCGACACCTGGGCCTCGAACACCGCCCACACCGCCTCCTCCACCAAGAGCACCGGCACCCAGAACATCACCGTCACCAACTCGACAGCCGGCTACCGCTACCTCAGCCTCTACGGCAGGACCGCGTTCAGCGGCGTCACCGCCACCACCCAGTACTGACCCGCACACACCCGCGCAGACAACCCACCGCAACACCACGCGAGGGCGTTCGCGCACCGGCAACCCGCCGGCGCGCGAACGCGCCCCCGGCCCCAGCAGGCACCGAACACAACCGCCCCACACGGATGCCTCCGAGGCCAGGGTCTTCACCTGCACCAGCACCGCGCCGCCTGCCGCAGCCGCCCACATCACGGCGGCTCCGGCCCCCTTCCCGTCCGACCACGAGCAGGCATTCCACGAACTCGACCTGGCCGTTGCCCTCGTCCTCAACGCACCCCAGGCCGGCCGCTCCCTCGGCCGGCTCATCAACTCCGACCAGGTTCACCCCGAAGGCGCGCTCGTCTTCGGCAGCCTGCTGCTCGTCACCAACCGTATGGACACCGCCCAGTTCTGGTGGCAGTTCGCTGCCGGCTCCGGCAGCGCCACCACCGCGTACCTGCACCACCTCACCCTCGGCGAGACCCTCGACGCGGCCAGGCCGAGAACGTCCCGGCTAAACCACAGACCCGCCGCGCCTTCCAGGCCCTGCCCCCGCTGACCCCGCCAGCACGGGCCGCGCAGGAATCCGGTTTGTGATCACCGGATCGTGCCGTAGACTCGGGCTCACCGACGCGGGGTGGAGCAGCTCGGTAGCTCGCTGGGCTCATAACCCAGAGGTCGCAGGTTCAAATCCTGTCCCCGCTACCACGTACGTGGGTGGGGGGGGGCCCCAGCGGTGGGGGCGCCGCGCCGGTACCGGCCGCCGG
>NZ_JBHXEM010000239.1:0-5689 GCF_042724755.1 Kitasatospora sp. NPDC127067
AGATTTTTATAAGAGAATTCGATCCTCTTGTATCGCGGCCCCGGCCGTTACTGTGCGCGATACTGGGATTGAACCAGTGACCCCTACCGTGTCAAGGTAGTGCTCTCCCGCTGAGCTAATCGCGCCTGGTGCGGCGGTGTTGCAGCAGACCCCGGAGGGCCCGTTACTGTGCGCGATACTGGGATTGAACCAGTGACCCCTACCGTGTCAAGGTAGTGCTCTCCCGCTGAGCTAATCGCGCCTGATGTGGCGGTCCTGCAGCAGACCCCGGAGGATCCGACGTGCGCGATACTGGGATTGAACCAGTGACCCCTACCGTGTCAAGGTAGTGCTCTCCCGCTGAGCTAATCGCGCGGGGAGGCCCCCGGTCGAACCGGGGGACCTCTTGGAGGTGGAGACGGGATTTGAACCCGTGTACACGGCTTTGCAGGCCGTTGCCTCGCCTCTCGGCCACTCCACCAGGCAACGCATGAAGAACGATCTTACACTGTTCTCCATCGAGCGGACGACGAGATTCGAACTCGCGACCCTCACCTTGGCAAGGTGATGCTCTACCAACTGAGCCACGTCCGCCTGTCTTCCGGGGGGCTTCACCGCTTTTCTTCGGCTGCGCTCCCTGGCGACGTGTTGAACTCTAGCGGATTCCCGGGCCAGCTAAAAATCCGTTCCCGCAGCATGCCGAGGGGATGGCCGGTGAGCGCCGTCCCGTCAGCGCTCCCGGACGGCCACCGGCTGCCACCTGCGGCGCTCCCGGACGATCATCCGCAGGTCACCCGGCGCACACCCGCGTGACGCACGCAGCTGCTCGTGCGCGGGGCGCGAACCGGACCGGGCCCACGCCCCCCGACCTACACTTCAGGCACCGCCGCCCAGCACCACCGCGCAGGAGAACCGTGTCCGGCCACCCCGACCCCCGCACCCCGCTCGCCCGCTTCGGCGGCCGCCTGGCCACCGGACTGCGCGACGTCACCTCGGACCCGGCCGCCCTGGACTCCGCCGGCTACTGGGCCGTCGCCTACGACTTCGAGGGCCGGCTGACCTGCGCCCGCTTCGACCAGGTCCGCCCGGCCCCCGCCCCACCCTCCGGCGCGGGCTGGCGCGGACCGGAGGCCGGCAGCTGGCACAGCTCCCTCGACCGCACCGCCTACACCGCGGGTGTCCGCCGCATCCGCGAGCACATAGCCGCCGGCGAGGTCTACCAGGCCAACCTCTGCCGGGTGCTCTCCGCACCGCTGCCCGACCCGGACCTCAGCGACGTCGACGCCCTCTCCGGCCTCCTCGCCCACGGCAACCCCGCCCCCTACGCCGGCACCGTCCGCCTGCCCGGGCACGGCGTCGAGATCGCCACCGCCTCGCCCGAGCTCTACCTGCGCCGCACCGGCCGCACCGTCTCCTCCGGCCCGATCAAGGGCACCGGCCGCACCGAGGACGACCTCCTCGACAAGGACCACGCCGAGAACGTGATGATCGTCGACCTGGTCCGCAACGACCTCGGCCGGGTCTGCGCGACCGGCAGCGTCACCGTCCCCGACCTCTGCGCCGTCGAGAAGCACCCCGGCCTGGTCCACCTGGTCTCCACCGTCGAGGGCACCCTGCGCGACGGAGCCGGCTGGCCCGAGCTCCTCGCCGCCACCTTCCCGCCCGGCTCCGTCACCGGCGCCCCCAAGTCCAGCGCCCTGCGGATCATCGAGGCCCTGGAGACCGCCCCGCGCGGCCCGTACTGCGGCGCCGTCGGCTGGGTCGACGCCGACCGCGGCGAGGCCGAACTCGCCGTCGGCATCCGCACGTTCTGGATCGACCGGGCGGACCCCGGCGCGCCGGTCCTGCGCTTCGGCACCGGCGCCGGCATCACCTGGGGCTCCGACCCCGAGCGGGAATGGGCCGAAACCGAACTGAAGGCCGCCCGCCTCGTCGCGATAGCGTCGGGTGGCGAACCCGGTGGCGAATCCGGCACCGGAGCCGACCCGACCGGGGCCTGCGCCCCCACCGCCTAGGAGCAGCACCCGATGCACAACCGCACCACGAGCTGGGTCAACGGCTCCCTCGTCGACTCCGCCGACGCGGCCGTCTCGGTCCTCGACCACGGCCTCACCACCGGCGACGGCGTCTTCGAGACCCTGAAGACGGTCGACGGCCGGGCCTTCGCGGTCACCCGCCACCTGGACCGGCTCACCCGCTCCGCCCGCGGCCTCGGCCTGGCCGACCCCGATCACGACCTGGTCCGCGAGGCCTGCGCCCAGGTGCTCGCCGCCAACCCCGCGCCGCTCGGCCGCCTGCGCGTCACCTACACCGGCGGCAACGGCCCGCTCAGCTCCGAGCGCGGCACCGCCGGCCCCACCCTGGTCGTCGCCCTCAGCGCGATCGGCCACCGCCCCGACGAGACCGCCGTCGCCGTCGTCCCCTGGCGCCGCAACGAGCACAGCGCCGTCGCCGGCCTCAAGACCACCTCGTACGCCGAGAACGTCGTCGCCCTGGCCGCCGCCCACCGCGCCGGCGCCTCCGAGGCCCTGCTCGCCAACACCGCCGGACGGCTCTGCGAGGGCACCGGATCCAACGTCTTCGTGGTCCTCGGCGGCCGCCTGCTCACCCCCGCCCTCGCCTCCGGCTGCCTGGCCGGCATCACCCGGCAGCTCGTCGTCGACTGGTGCGGCGCCGAGGAGGCCGACCTGCCGCTCGGCGCCCTCCAGGACGCCGAGGAGGTCTTCCTGACCTCCACCACCCGCGACGTCCAGGCCGTCACCCGCGTCGACGACCGCGAACTGCCCGGCATCGGCCCCGTCACCGCCAAGGCCATGGCCGTCTTCACCGAGCGCAGCGGCGACGACCTCGACCCGTGATCCCCGTCCGGGAGAGCATCCCGGAAGAACGCCGGGGAAGCGCACCGGCCGCGTGGATAACCCCCCGTGCAAGGGGAAGGGACCACCACATGACCACCACGCTGCGCCCCGAGGGCCCGGAGACACCCACCGCGGCCGGCGGCCGCACCAGACGCTGGCTGATCCTCGCGAACGGCCGGCCGGTCGGCGCGCTGCGCACCACCGCCGACCCGCAGGGCGATCAACTCTGGGGCCGGATATCCGAGTTGGAGATCACCGAGGGGCGCGGCCGGGGTCGGGGAACGTTCGGCGGGCTGGCCGCCGAGGAGGTGCTGCGCACCTGGGGCTGCACCCGCGTCGACGTCGGCGTCCCGGAGCCGGCCGCGGCGGCCCGGGGGCTCGCCGTGACGCTCGGGTACACCGAGCGGGCCCTGGCCATGTCCAAGCGGCTGACAGTCGCCCCGGACCTGCCCGCGGGGCTGAGCGTGCGCCCGTTCGACCGGAGGGCCGAGATCCGGGACTGGTTCGACCGGTCCGTGCAGGACTACGTCCGCATGATGGTGGCTTCCGGCCTCACCGAGGAACAGGCCCGCGCCCGCTCGGGCGGCGGGCCGCAGAACCCGGCCGCGCCGGACCCGGAGACCCCGGGCATGGTCCTGCGCCGCCTGTACGGCGCCGACGGCGGGGAGGAGCCGTACGGCCTGCTCTGGCTGCAGCCGCGCCTGCGCGACCTGCCGGACGGTGAACCGCTCGCCTGGGTGATGAAGGTCGAGGTGTCCCCGGCCCACCAGGGCCAGGGACACGGACGCACGCTGATGCTGCTCGCCGAACGCGAGTGCCTGGCCGCCGGGGTGCGGAACCTCGGCCTCAACGTCTTCTCCGGCAACGAGGTCGCCATCCGGCTCTACACCTCGCTCGGATACCGGGTCACCGAGCGCCTCTACGGCAAGCAGCTGTGACCCGGCGTGTCGTCAGGAAGCCTTCGCCGCCTCGATGACGGCCACGATCCGCTCGCGCAGCCCGTCCTGGCTCTTGCCGCCGTCGAGGCGCTGCCCGCCGATCACGTACGTCGGCGTGCCGGTGACCCCGATCGCCTTGCCCTCGGCCTGGTCGGCGTCGACGGTCAGCATGTGCCGGCCGTCGATCAGCGCGGTGTCCACCTCGTCGACGTCCGCCCCGACCTCCCGGGCCACGTCCAGCAGCACCTGCTGCCCGCGCGCGTCCAGCTCCGCGGTACGGGCCAGCAGCGCCTCCACGAACGGCCAGCCCAGCCCCTGCGCGAACGCCTCCTCGGCCGCTTCCGCGGCGGCGTAGGCGTGCTTGTGCTTCTCCAGCGGGAAGTGCCGCACCTCCACGGGCAGCGCGTCGCCGTACTGCGCGCGCAGCGCCCGTACGTCGTCCAGCGCGGTGTGGCAGTCCGGGCACTGGAGGTCGCACCAGAACTCGAGGCGGGGGAGGGAACCATCGATCATTCCCCCAGTGTTCCACTAGTGGGCGCCCGCTCCGGCCGGAGGTGCGCCCGAGGGCGGACCGAGAGGAAGGCACCGATGACCAGGACGACCGGACACGAAGGAGCGGCACCGTGCTGAGCGCGGCGATCAGCTTCGTCCTCACCGCGGGCGGGGTGGCCTTCGCCGGGCTGCGGGCCTACCGGCGGCGCTTCCTGTCGGCGACCCGCTGGTTCGCGGTGGCCCTGCTGCCCGCCGGGCTCTACCTGACCGGCCTGTTCCCGTTGGCGAGCACGATCGGCCGGGAGTTCGCCGACTGGGCGACCAAGCTGGTCCTCGACCCGCGGGTGTGGACCGGCATCGCGCTGCTCGGCGTCTCGGCGGTGCTGCTGGTCACCACCCGCTGGGTGGGCCGCCGGGGCGCCGGGGCGGTGGAGAGCGCCCCGGAGCGCCCGGCCGCGGCCGGGCCGGCGCCCGAGCGTCCGGCGGTGGCGCCGACGCCCAGGGCCCCGAAGAAGCCGGCCGCGGGCAAGCGGGAGGACGGCCTCGGCGACTTCGCCGACATCGAGGAGATCCTCCGCAAGCGCGGGATCTGAACGGGAGGACCGGCCGGTCAGGCGGAGGGGACGGCCTCCGCCGACCGCTGCCGCGCCCGGTAGGCGGCGACGTGCAGCCGGTTGCCGCAGGTGCGGCTGTCGCAGTAGCGCCGCGAGCGGTTCCGGGAGAGGTCCACGAAGACCCGCGCGCAGTCCGGCGCCTCGCAGCGGCGCAGCCGCTCCCGCTCGCCCGCCATGAGGATGAGGGCCAGCGCCATGCCCAGCTCGGCCGCCAGGTGGTCGCCGAGGGCGGCGTGCGGCGCGAAGTAGTGGATGTGCCAGTCGTGGTCGTCGTGGTTGGTCAGCCGGGGTGTCGTCCCGGCGGCCGCGACGATGGAGTTGACCAGCTCCGCGGCCTGCGCGGTGGACTCCGTCGCGAACACCTCGCGCAGCCGGGTGCGCAGCTCGTGCACCCGCCGCAGGTCGTCCTCGGTCAGCGAGTCGATCTCGCTGATCTCCCGGCGGACCACGAAGGCGTCCAGCGCGGCGACGTCCGGCAGCCGCTCGGCGCCGCACACCTCGGGTGCGGTGTTGAGCAGCTCCACGAGGAGGCTCAGCGCGCACTCGGTGTCATGGGTGATCAGCACGTTGGGGGCTCCTCGCGCAGGGGACTCCGATACCCCGCGTCCACGGTTACCCCAGACCATACCGGGCCTTGTGCCGGTAGGGCGGCGCCTTCTTTCGAAGATGTGTGCGCAGTCCGACAAGGCGTCCGAAACCGGGCGCCGCCGGGGCCCGCCGGCCCCCGAACCGGCTCCGAGGGCCGTGCCGCCACCCGCCGGAAGACGTCGGCGCCCGGCACCGAGGCCGGCCACCCGTGAGGGTGGCC
>NZ_JBHXEM010000240.1:0-5682 GCF_042724755.1 Kitasatospora sp. NPDC127067
TACTGCAGGGGGGACCCTGTGGGAGAGTAGGACGCCGCCGAACAATTATTCAGAAGAACCCCCATCCGGGATCCGGATGGGGGTTCTTCGCATTTTCGGACTGTCTCATCGGTCGGTGTCACTTCCTCCACTCGCAGGTGGTCCTAGGTCCACCTCGGGATTGGGGTGCCATGGCCAGTGTGGGTGATGGACGGTTCGTGAAGACTGATGGAGGACGATCGGTACCGGCATCAGGAGCTTCCCGTGACAACAGTGAGTCGTACGAGCGGCGCGTCCGTACGTGCTCAGGCCCAGGCGGCCTTCAAGGCCGGCGGTGAGGGGCTGGCGCGGCTCGGTGCGGTGGTGTTGGCAGCGGTGCCGGGGGTGGTGCTGCCGGTGGGCGCGGCGATCTTCGCGGGGGCAGTGACGGCCCGGCTCCTGGAGTCGTACGACCTGGGGCTCTTCCTCGCGCTTCTGGTAGCAGTGACTGCCGGCGGTGTGGTGGCCGCAGCCAGCGTCCGCCGTACTGCGAACCGCACCCGCGGCCAGTTGGAGCGCTGGTTCGGCATACGGCTGCCGGCGGTCTACGAGCCCTGGCCGGAGCTGGAGTTGGACGGCCGGGGGCACTGGTGGACGGGCTACACCTACCACCGGTCGCGGACGGTGGCGAAGTACGCGCAGATCGTCCACTGGGGCCTGCGGGACCGGACCACCCGCGGCGAGCTGCTCTGGCTGCTGGTGAACCCGTTCCTCGTGGTGGCACTGGCCGGCCCGGTGGCCGTCCTGCTCGGGTTGGGCGTCGCCTACGCCCTGTCCTCGCCGGTGCCGGCGGACGACTTCGGCCCGTTGAGCGGCCGGATGGCGTCCATGCTGCTGAGCGTCGTGCTCGGAGCCGCCATGGTCGTCGGCGGCATACTCCTGGCACCGTTCGCGGTGCGGATGTACGCGGAGGCCGCCCGCCGGGTGCTGGACCAGGACGGCCCGGCGACGCGCGCCCAGCTGACCAGGCGGGTCGTCGAGTTGACCGAGACGCGGGCGGACGCGGCGGGCAGCCAGGCGGCCGAGCTGCGACGGATCGAGCGGGACCTGCACGACGGCGCCCAGGCGCGACTGGTCGCGATCGGGATGACGCTGGGCACCATCGAGCACCTGATGGACACCGACCAGGGGGCCGCGCGGGAGCTCCTGGCCGAGGCTCGCCAGTCCTCGGCCCGGGCCCTCCAGGAGCTGCGGGACCTGGTGCGCGGCATCCACCCGCCGGTGCTCGCCGAGCGCGGACTCGGCGATGCCGTCCGGGCCCTCGCGCTGGACAGCGCGCTGCCGACCGAGGTGTGCGTGAGCCTGCCGGACCGTCCGCCGGCGCCGGTGGAGGCCGCCGTGTACTTCAGCATCTGCGAGCTGCTGGCCAACGCCGCCAAGCACTCGGAGGCGGAGCAGGTCTGGGTGGACATCCTCTACCGGGCCGGCCTCCTGCGGATCACGGTGACGGACGACGGGGTGGGGGTGGCGGATCCTTCGCGGGGGACCGGACTGCGTGGTATCGAGAAGCGATTGGGTACCTTCGACGGTGTCCTCTCCATCGACAGCACGTCGGGCGGACCCACCACCATCACCTTGGAGTTGCCGTGCGAGTTGTCCTCGCCGAGGACCTCTACCTCCTTCGCGAAGGCCTGATCCGGCTGCTGGAAGCGCACGGCTTCACCATCGCCGCGGCGGTGGAGACCGGTCCCGAGCTGCTGGAGGCGCTTCTGACCCACCGGCCGGACGTGGCCGTGGTCGACGTCCGGCTGCCCCCGACGCTCACCGACGAGGGCCTGCAGGCCGCGCTCAAGGCACGGCGGGAGATCCAGGGCCTGCCGGTGCTGGTGCTGTCGCAGCACGTCCAGCAGCTCTACGCGCGGGAGTTGCTGGCCGACGGCACCGGGGGGATCGGCTACCTGCTGAAGGACCGGGTGTTCAACGCCGGGCAGTTCATCGACGCGGTCCGCCGGGTGGCGGCCGGCGGCACGGCGATGGACCCGGACGTGATCGCCAAGCTGATGGAGACCACCGCGCGCAGGCCCGGTCCGTTGCTGCGGCTGTCCCCGCGGGAGCGCGAGGTGCTGGAACTGATGGCCGAGGGCTGTTCCAACTCGGCGATCGCCGCCCGGCTGTCGGTGAGCGACGGTGCGGTGGCCAAGCACATCGCCAACATCTTCGGCAAACTCGACCTCGCCCCGGACGAGGACGCCAACCGCCGGGTGCTGGCCGTACTGGCCTACCTCAACGGCACGGCGAGGCAGACCCGCTGACGGTCCGGCCGCCCCCCGGCGCCGATCCGCACGGTGCCGGGGCCGGCGTTCGGCCGCCGCACTGTGACACCCCAGGCTGTGGGAACGCTTAAACATGCGTACGAGTAAACTCCGGTGGGCCGAGCCCGGAGGCTGCTCAGCCGTCCGGCGGCCCGACCAACGGGACCCGGCAGCCGAGGCACTGTACGCCAGCGGCCGACATCCAGGGGTTGATAGACGTAATGGCACGCCCAACGCTCACCAAGGCCCATCGTGGCCTGCTCGGCCTGGTCGCGGCCGGTGCCTGCATCATTTCGGGCATCGGCTTCGCGGGCTCGTACAACGCGGTGCGCGAGCTGGCCGAGGAGAAGGGCTTCGGCGCCTTCTCCTACGCCTTCCCGATCGGTGTGGACGCCGGCATCGTCGTGCTCCTCGCGCTCGACCTGGTGCTGACCTGGCTGCGGATACCCTTCCCGATGCTGCGGCAGACCGCGTGGCTGCTGACCGTCGCCACCATCGCCTTCAACGCGGCCGCGTCCTGGGGCGACCCGCTCGGCATGGGGATGCACGCGGTCATTCCGGTGCTCTTCGTCGTCGTGGTCGAGGCCTCGCGGCACGCGGTCGGCCGAATAGCGGCGATCACGGCGGACCGCCACATGGAGTCGGTCCGGGTGATGCGCTGGCTCCTCTCGCCGGTGCCGACCTTCCGGCTCTGGCGGCGGATGAAGCTCTGGGAGCTCCGCTCCTACGACGAGGTCATCCGACTGGAACAGAACCGTCTGGTCTACCGGGCGCAGCTGCGTTTCCGGTACGGCCGCGGTTGGCGCCGCTCGGCGCCGATCCAGGCGCTGCTGCCGCTCAAGCTCGCCAAGTTCGGCGTGCCGCTGGACCCGGCGCTGCTCGACCGGCTGGATGACGAGGGCCGTGTGCGCGAGGTCCCGGAGGCGCTGCCGGAGCAGGAGGCGCAGGGGATACCCGGCCAGGAGAACCGCGCCACCGCGGCCATCGCCCCGGTCGCCGAGGTCCAGGCCCAGCAGCCGCAGCAGCCCCAACACTCGCAACACTCGCAACACTCGCAGCAGGAGCCGCAGGCCGCCCAGCAGGCCGCTCCGCAGGTCCAGCAGGTCCAGCAGGTCCAGCAGGTTCAGCAGGCCCAGCCCGAACAGGCTGCGGCACAGGCACAGGCACAGGCACAGGCACAGGCACAGGCACAGGCACCCGCAGCCGTCGCGCCGTTGTCCGCCGAGGTCGCCGCGCCGATGCTCGCGAAGCTGGCCGCCGTCCGGCTGCGGGCCGCCCAGGAGCCGGACGAGGTGGCGGACGCCGTCCCGCAGCCGCGCGGCGAGGAGCTGAACGTCTGGACCGAGCGCCCGGTCCGCACCACCGGCCACCCGGCCGACGCCGCCCCGGGTGGGCGGGTGCCCGGCCAGGCCTCGCCCTGGTTCAAGCCCCCGCGCCCGGTCGCCGAGGAGCCCACCGCCCTCGCCGCCACCGCCCCGGCCTCCACCTCCGCCCCCGAGCCCGGTCCGCAGGCCCAGCACGCGGCCGGCTCTCAGCGGCAGTCCGAGCAGCCCGAGCAGTCCGAGCAGCTTGAGCAGCCCGCCGAGTACGAGCAGCAGGCCCCGGCCGAGGAGCGCGTCCACGCCGAGCAGCCGGTCCACGCCGAGCAGCGCGCGGTTGCTCCGGTGCCCGCGCGCCTCGACCCGGACCTCGCCTACGAGGCGCTCGTCTCCTATATGGACAGCTACGGCCACCAGCCCGACCCCCAGCGCCTCGCCGACTGGCTGACCAGGGAGTTCGGCGTCACCGGCAAGGGTCCGGACGGTTCGGTCCACCCCAAGGAGGTCGCCGACCTGTACCCGGAGCTGAACGAGCGCTACGCCGCCGCCGGGAGGGACTGACCGCGGCCGCCACCGTCCGGTGCCGGGTCGGCCATTGACGCCCGTACCCGCCGGAGCTACCTTCGCCTCAACAAACTGTTGAAGCGCTGGTTCGGCATGGAGGAGTGCGGATGACACGGGTCGGGGTCGACGGAAACGGGCCGACGGACGCGGCCTCCTTCTCCACCGCGGCCCGCGCCGCCGTGGAGGCGCTGCTCGCCCCCGTCGACGCCGATCTGGCACGCCGTTACCCGGGCGAACCCGGGACCAGGCAGCCGGTGCACACCGTCTACGTCCCGGCCGACGCCTTCGGCGCCGACACCGTGCGGGAGTGGGGCCGCCGGGCCCTGGACGCCTTCGACCGGTACGCCGCCACCCCCGCCGAACTGGCCCGCGCCCTCGGCGTCGCGGACGACGAGCTGCTCGCCGACGTGCACGCCCGGGTCCGCGCCAAGCTGGAGCGCGAGCCGATCGAGGACCTGCGGATCGACTTCGAGGACGGCTACGGCCCCCGCCCCGACGCCGAGGAGGACGAGGCGGCCGTCCGCACCGCCGGGCTGGTCGCCGCCGCGGTGGCCGGGGGCGGCGCCCCGCCGTACCTCGGCATCCGGATCAAGTGCATGGAGGCCGCCGTCCGGGCCCGCGGCATCCGCACCCTGGAGCTGTTCCTGGCCACCCTGCTGGCCCGCGGAGGGCTGCCGGAGGGCCTGGTCCTGACCCTGCCGAAGGTGACCTACGCCGAGCAGGTCACCGCGCTGGTCCGGCTGCTGGAGGACTTCGAGCGCCGGGCCGGGCTGCCCGCCGGCCGGCTCGGCTTCGAGATCCAGATCGAGACCACCCAGGCGATCCTCGGCCCGGACGGCCGGGCCACCGTCTCCCGGATGATCGAGGCCGCCGAGGGACGCGCCACCGGCCTGCACTACGGGACCTTCGACTACAGCGCCGCCTGCGGCGTCAGCGCGGCCCACCAGAGCATGGACCATCCGGTCGCCGACCACGCCAAGGCGGTCATGCAGGTGGCGGCCGCGGGCACCGGGGTCCGGCTCTCCGACGGCTCGACCAACGTCGTCCCGACCGGTTCCACCGAGCAGGTGCACGCCGCCTGGAAGCTCCACCACGGCCTGGTCCGCCGCTCGCTGGCCCGCGCGTACTACCAGGGCTGGGACATGCACCCGGCGCACCTGCCCACCCGCTACGTCGCGGTCTACTCCTTCTACCGCGAGGGCCTGGCGGCCGCAGCCGCCCGACTGGCCGCGTACGTCGCGAAGGCGGGCGGTGACGTGATGGACGAGCCGGCCACCGCCCGGGCGCTGAGCGGCTACCTGCTACGTGGCCTGGACTGCGGCGCCGTCGACCTCGCCGAGGTCACCGCGCTGACCGGTCTGGACCGCGCGCGGCTGAACGCCCTGGCCGGGCGCTGACCCGTCGGCGGCCCGTGGCCGGTGGCCGGCCGCCGGTCCTCCCGTCGTGCGCCAACTAGGCTGGCGGTGCCGCCCCGGTGTCCAGGGGCGGGCCCCCCCCCCCACGCCCTCCGCGGGAGGGCCACCCCCCCC
>NZ_JBHXEM010000241.1:0-5639 GCF_042724755.1 Kitasatospora sp. NPDC127067
TGAGCCTCGAACAGCCCCGGCAACGTCCCCACCGGAACCTCACGCGCCGTGTCGTTCCACCCGCGCAGCACCAACTCCCGCTGCCCGGCGTCCAGGACCGAGACCCGATCCAGCGTCAGTTCTGGCTCCCGCTCCAGTCCGTCGGCGAGCCGCTCCACCAGAGCCTCGAACAGGCCGCAGACCACGTCCGAGTCCATCGGAGCGCACGCCTGCACCGTGAGCCGGAACCCGACACCGGTGTCGTCCACCGACACCGTCAACGGGTAGTTCGTCCGCTCCTGCCCGAACAGCGGGGTGACGCCGGCAAGGACGGTCTGATGGGTGTCGGCCGTCCGGCTGTGGCGGTAGTTGAGGAGCGAGGTGAACAGCGGGCTCTGCGCCGGGACGCCGGTCGCCTGCTGAGCGAGGGTCAGCGGGGCGTGCTCGTGCCGCAGCAGCTCACCCAGCTGCTGCTGGGTCACCTTCAGCCCCGCCAGCAGCGACTGGGTCGCGTCGATGCGGATCGGCAGGGTGTTGATGTACAGACCGGGAGTGCGGCTCGCCGTGTCACCGGCGTCCATCCGGCCGAACAGCACGGTGCCGAACACCGGATGCGTCTGCCCCGTCGTGGCCGCCGCGACCCGCGCCCACGCCAGGTGGAAGAACGCCGCCGCACTCACACCGTGGCGACGCGCCAACTCGCGTACCCGGTAGGCCAGTTCACCGGAAAGATCGACCACGGCCTCCCCGGCCTCGCTGCCGTCGCCGTGGGTGTCCAGCACACCGTACGGCGCCGTCGGCTCCTCCACCTCCCCGAGCGCCCGCTCGAAGAACGCACGGTGCTGGTCGGCCGTGACAGCCAGCCGGGCGTGCGCCACGAAGTCGCGGTACGGCGCCGGCTCCGGCAGGCGGTCCTCCTCCTGCTCCAGGTGCGCCCGCACCTCGTCGAAGAGGATCTCCAGCGCCTGGTGGTCCCGGATCAGGTGGTGGCTCTGCAGTGCCATCAGCCAGCGGTCCCGGCCCGGATCGGCCGCGACGACGAGCCGCATCATCGGGGCACGGCGGATGTCCATCGAGGGCGGGCACGCCGCCAGCAGCCGGGCCACCGCGTCCTCGCCCGGGTCCCCGGTGAGGGCGATCTCCTCGACCGCCACCGGGGCCTGCCGCAGGACGACCTGGAGCGGCTGGGGCAGGTTCTCCCACAGCACGGCCGTCCGCAGGATGTCGTGCCGGTCGACGACGTGCTGGAGCGCGGCGACGAAGTCGTCCAGGCGCCCACGCGAATCGAAACCCAGAACGACCGGAACGACGTAGACATCACGCCCCTGGTCCGCGTCCAGCAGGTGGTGGAAGAAGATCCCCTCCTGCAGCGGCGCCAGCGGGTAGACGTCCGCGACGTTCGCCGCACCACCGGGAACCTGCTCCACCAGGCGGTCGAGGTCCGCCTGGCTCAGCTCGGCCAGCGTGACCATGTCCGGGGTGAGGACGGTCGCGTCGCTCGGGATCCGGTTCTCCGGCACCACGAAGGCCCGACCGGCGTCGACGGCGGCCAGCGCCGCCGGCGTCGGGGCCTGGAACAGCGCCTTCACCGACACCGGCAGGCCGCTCGCCCGCAGTCGCTCCACCAGCGTCACCGCCAGCAGGGAGTGGCCGCCCAGCTCGAAGAAGTTGTCGTCGATGCCGACCTGGGGCAGGCCCAGGACCTCGGCGAACACCTCGCTGAGCAGCTGCTCGTCCGCCGTGCGCGGCGCCCGGTAGGACGACTCCAACAGCTCCGTCCGGTCCGGCACCGGGAGTGCCCGGCGGTCCAGCTTGCCGTTGACCGTCAGCGGCAGCGCGTCCAGCACCATGATCGCGGACGGGACCATGTACTCGGGCAGGACGGCGCCCAGCCCGGCCCGGATCTCGGTGGTGTCGATCTCCGCACCGGCGGCGGGCACCACGTAGGCGGCGATGCGCTTGTCCCCGGGGACGTCCTCGCGGACGATCACGGCCGCCTGCGCGACACCCGGCTGACCGAGCAGGCCGGCCTCGATCTCGCCCAGCTCGATGCGGTAACCGCGCACCTTCACCTGGTCGTCCGTACGACCCAGGTAGTCGATCGTGCCGTCCTCGCGCCAGCGGGCGAGGTCACCCGTGCGGTACATCCGCTCCCCGGCCTCGCCGAACGGACAGGCCACGAAGCGCTCCGCCGTCAGACCCGGACGGTTCAGGTAGCCGCGCGCCAGCTGCACACCGGCGATGTACAGCTCACCCGCCACACCGGCCGGCACCGGACGCAGGGCGGCGTCCAGCACGTAGGCCCGGGTGTTGCCGACCGGGCCGCCGATCGGCACGGTCGCCGTCCCGGGCACGCAGTCCCAGGCGGTGACCTCGATGGACACCTCGGTGGGGCCGTAGAGGTTGTGCAGTGGGATGCCCATGTCGCGCAGGAAGGCGTCCCGCAGCTCCGGGGACAGCGCCTCACCGCTGGCGAACACCGCCCGCAGAGACGTACAGGTCCGCGCGGCCGGCTCCAGCAGGAACACCTGCATCATCGACGGGATGAAGTGCGCGACGGTCACGCCCTCCGCACGGATCACCTCGGCGAGGTACGCGGGGTCACGGTGGCCGTCCGGGCGTGCGACGACGAGCGTCGCGCCGGTGGTCAGCGGCCAGAAGAACTCCCACACGGAGACGTCGAACCCGACCGGAGTCTTCTGCAACACCCGGTCCGACGGCGTCAGCCGGTAGTCCTGCTGCCCCCAGGAAAGGCGGTTGACGATCCCCTGGTGGGAGATCACCACGCCCTTGGGGCGACCGGTGGAACCGGAGGTGTAGATGACGTACGCCGGGCTCTCCGGGCGGTGGCCCGGGCGCTCCGGGTTCGAAACAGGCTGCACACCAAGGGCGTTGGCCGTCTCCGGTGCGTCCAGGTCGATCCGCCGGACGCCCGCTTCGGCCGCCGGGACCCCGTCCATCGTCACGCTGTCGGTGACCAGGGCGGTCGGGCGACCGTCCTCCAGGGTGGAGGCCAGACGGTCGTCCGGGTAGTCCGGGTCCAGCGGCAGATACGCCGCCCCGGCCTTGCCGATCGCCAGCAGCGACACCACCAGCTCGGTCGAGCGCGGCAGGCAGACGGCCACCAGGTGCTCGGGGCCGACACCGCCCTCGACCAGCAGGTGGGCCAGGCGGTTCGCCCGCTCGTTCAGCTCCGCGTACGACACGACCTCACGCGCCGCACCGCTGCCGAACACCACGGCCGTGGCGTCCGGCGTCCGCGCCGCCTGCGCCTCGAAGAGCCCCGGCAGCGTCGCGGCCGGCAGCTCCCGCGCGGTGTCGTTCCAGCCGCGCAGCACCAACTCCCGCTGCCCGTCGTCGAGAACGGCGATCCGGTCGAGCGTGGCGGCGGAGTCCTGCTCCAGCCCGCCGACCAGGTTCTCCACCACCGTGCACAGCAGACCGCAGACCACATCGGAGTCCATCGGCGCGCACGCCTGCACGGTGAACCGGAACCCGACCCCGGTGTCGTCCACCGACACCGTCAACGGGTAGTTCGTCCGCTCCGAGGCGTACACGATGTCGATGCCCGTGGTCCCGCTTCCGGGCACGCCCTGCTGGTCGGGGTGAGAACTGGGCAGACTGTGCCGGTAGTTGAGGAGCGAGGTGAACAGCGGGCTCTGGGCGGGGACGCCGGTCACCTGCTGGGCGAGGGTCAGCGGGGCGTGCTCGTGCCGCAGCAGCTCACCCAGCTGCTGCTGCGCCACCTTCAGCCCCGCCACCAGCGGCCGGGTGGCGTCGACCCGGATCGGCAGGGTGTTGATGTACAGACCCGGCGTCCGGCTCGCCGTGTCACCGGCGTCCATCCGGCCGAGCAGCACCGTGCCGAACACCGGATGCGTCTGCCCGGTCGTCGCGGCCGCGACACGGGCCCAGGCCAGGTGGAAGAACGCGGCGGCGCTCACTCCGTGCCGACGAGCCTGTTCGCGGACGCGCTCGGCCAGTTCGGCCGACAGCTCGACGATCGACTCGCCCGTGTCGGTGCCGTCGCCGTGGGTGTCCAGCACGCCGTACGGCGCGGTCGGCTCCTCGACGTCACCGAGCGCCCGCTCGAAGTAGGCGCGGTGCTGGTCTGCGGTGACGGCCAGGCGCGCGTGGGCGACGAAGTCGCGGTACGGCGCCGGCTCGGGCAGGCGGTCCTCCTCGTGCTCCAGGTGCGCGCGCACCTCGTCGAAGAGGATCTCCAGGGCCTGATGGTCGCGGGTGAGGTGATGACTGCGCAGAGCCATCAACCACCGGTCACCGGCGATGTCCTGGGCAATCGTCAGATCGACCATGGGCGCACGACGGATGTCCATCGAGGGCGGGCAGGACGCCAGCAGCCGGGCCACCGCGTCGTCCCCGGAGTCGTGCGAGTCACCGGACAGCGTGACCTCGTGGACGGGCAGAGCTGCCCGGCGCAGGACGACCTGGAGCGGCTGGGGCAGGTTCTCCCAGAGCACGGCCGTCCGCAGAATGCCGTGGCGGTCCACCACCGCCTGCAGCGCCGACACGAACGCCTCGACCCGCTCCCGCGAGTCGAAGGCCAGCACGGTCGGCAGGATGTAGACGTCACGCCCCTGCTGCGCGTCCAGCAGGTGGTGGAAGAAGATCCCCTCCTGCAGCGGCGCCAGCGGGTAGATGTCGGCGATGTTCGCCGCACCACCCGGGACCTGCTCCACGATCCGTGCGAGATTGTCCTCGGTGACCTCGGCCAGCGTGATCATGTCCGGAGTCAGCGCGGTGGCGTCCTGCGGGATCCGGTTCTCCGGCACCACGAACGCCTGGCCCGCGTCAACGGCCGCAAGTCCGGCCGCCGTCGGGGCCTGGAAGAGCGCCCGCACCGAGACCTGGAGGCCGCGCGAGCGCAGCCGCTCGACCAGGGTGACCGCCAGCAGGGAGTGACCGCCCAGCTCGAAGAAGTTGTCGTCGATGCCGACCCGCTCCAGCCCGAGGACCTCGGCGAACACCTCGCAGAGGAGCTCCTCGTCCGCCGTCCGCGGCGCCCGGTAGGCCTCCTGGATCGCGGTGATCTCGGGGGCCGGGAGAGCGCGGCGGTCCAGCTTGCCGTTGACCGTCAGCGGAAGCTCGTCCAGCACCATGATCGCGGACGGGACCATGTAGTCGGGAAGCGTCGTCGCGAGCGCATCCCGCAGTGCAACGGCATCCACCTCCGCGTCCACGGCCGGGACGACGTAGGCGGCGATGCGCTTGTCGCCCGGGACGTCCTCGCGGACGATCACGGCCGCCTGCGCGACACCCGACCGACCGAGGACGGCCGCCTCGATCTCGCCCAGCTCGATGCGGTAACCACGCACCTTCACCTGGTCATCGGTCCGACCGAGGTAGTCGAGCGTGCCGTCCTCGCGCCAACGCGCCAGGTCACCCGTACGGTACATCCGCTCCCCGGACTCGCCGAACGGGCAGGCCACGAAGCGCTCCGCCGTCAGCCCCGGACGGTTCAGATAGCCCCGGGCCAACTGCACACCGGCGAGGTACAACTCACCTGCCACACCGACCGGAACCGGACGCAGGGCCGCATCCAGGACGTACACCCGGGTGTTGCCGACCGGCCCACCGATCGGCACCGTCGCCGTCCCCGGCACGCACTCCCAGGCGGTGACGTCGATCGACGCCTCCGT
>NZ_JBHXEM010000242.1:0-5300 GCF_042724755.1 Kitasatospora sp. NPDC127067
GCCCCGGCTTCCGCGGGGGGCGCCGCGCGCCCCGCCTGGGGGGGCCCCCGGCCGGACCGCACGACGGGCGGGCCCCGGTGAACCGGGGCCCGCCCGTCGGCCGTCCTGGACGGCGTCAGTCGTCCGGATCCTCGTCGTCGTAGACCTCGCTCACGTCGAACCGGCAGATCAGCAGCTGCGGGTCGGCGTGCTCGAAGGGTTCGGGCAGCCACTCGCCCGGCTCGGTCGGCTCGGTGGCCGCGACCCAGAGCGTCGAGTCGGCCTCCTCCAGGCCGAACTCCTCGCTGCGGGCGGCGATCTCGTCGGGCTCGTACTCGCCGAACAGCACGCCGATCGCGGCGTTCACCCCGCCCGCTCCGGCTCCGCCCGGGGTCAGCGACTCGTCCAGCCGCTCGGCCTGGGCACGCAGTCGCTCGGGGTCGACGACGTGGTAGTCGCGGCGGATCAACACGCTGATCGCCTCGGGCTGTTCGGGGCCGTGGTACCCGCCGGGGCCCTCGTCCCCGGGGATCTCGAAGGGCGTCACCTCGTCGTAGGCCTCGTACAGGAGCTGGTCGTAGGCGATGGCCGCCGTGGCGAGCTGCTCGTAGGCGGCGGAAACGGCGGGATCATCGGCTGCGTTGGGGCTTGACACCGCTTCCAGATGACGATCGATGGCGGCCTTGACCGCCTCAGCGGCGGCGCGTACCTCGGCAATGGTGGGCTGCGCGGCATCAGACATGGTGCAGACGCTATCTCCCCGCGGCGTCGGTACGCACAGCGGTTGTCACCTCCACCCGCGTTTTCACCGCAACTTCCCCCCTGATGTCCGATCCGTGCCACTTCGTCCCCACGCGGCACCGGCGCGAAACGGGCGCGGAGGGCGCGCACCGGACTCGACGGGGCCGTCCGGGTGCGGCTTCGCGCGCCGGGATCGGGGTATCCCTTCCCCAGTGGCAACAGGACTGATGCGCTGTCAGCCGACGGCCCGGGTCATGCCTCTTCCGGCCGCCGCCTCCGCGCGGGAGGGACGGCCGGAAATACCCGGGCCGACCGTCCGGGGCAGGCCGTAGGCTTGCCCGAAGGTGATCCCCAGGAGGAGCGTTTTGACCCCACGGAAGCCGGTCCGGCAGCCGGAGTACGAGTACCAGTCCCTGCGCATGCCGCGCGGCACCACGCGCAACGCGGCGCGCCAACTGCTCACCGAGCACGCCGAGTACGGGCACTGGGAGCTCGACCGACTCAAGCTGTTCCCCGACGGCAGCCGGACGGTCCGGCTGAAGCGGCGGATCATCCGGCAGGTCCGGAGCTGGTGACGGGCGGGGCACCGGCGCCCCGGGCGGGCCTCGCGTCGAGCCTCCGCGCGCCCACGCCCGCGCCCGCGGCCGCCCGTTCGCCCGGCGGCCGCGGGTGGGTCGTTCCCGCTACGGGTGAGCGCGCGTCCGGTTCAGCGCGCGCCCCCGTCCCCGGTCGGCCGGGTCAGCGGACTCCGGCCCGGGCCCGGCGGTAGAGCACGCCACCGCCGAGCATCAGCGCGAGGCCGGCGGCACCGAGCAGCTCGACGCCGCCGGCGCCGGTGGAGGCCAGCTGGGCGGTCGGAGCGACCGTGGCGACCTTGACGGCCTTGGCGGGTGCCACGACGGCCTGCTCGGCCGCGACGGGCGGGACGCTGTTGCGCGCGACGCTCGTCACCTCCTCGGAGGAGACCTTCGGCGGGGTCGGGCAGGCCTCCACGCAGCCCTCGACCGGCTTCGGGGTGGGCTTCGGAGCGACCTTGGCCACGTTCACGCAGTCGTTGCCGAAGGCCGGGTTGCCGACGCCGACCACGTTGACCGAGTTGCCGCAGGCGTTGACCGGGACGTCCACCGGCGCCTGGACGCTGTTGCCGGAGAGCACGCCCGGCGAGTTGGCCGCGACACCCGAGGCGCTCGCGCCCGGCACCGTGGCGCCCGGCACCGAGGCGCCGGGCACAGTGGCACCCGGGACCTTGGCACCCTGGCTGGCACCGGTGCCGGAACCGTCGACGCCGCCCACACCGTTGGCGGGACGGCTGCCGTCGGAGTGACCGCCGCCGGTGACACCCGAGCCGCCGGGCAGGCCGTGCTGGACGGGCTTGGACGCCGGGTGACCCCCGCCGCCGTTGACGTTGGCGCAGTGGTTGCCGTAGGACGGGTTCAGCAAGCCGATCACGTCGACCGTATTGCCGCAGGCATTGATCGGCACCTGGATCGGCACCTGGACCGAGTTGCCCGAGACGACGCCGGACGAACCGACGGCACCCCCCTGCGCCTCGGCTCCTCCCGCATAGGCGTAGCCGGCGGCCGAGGCCAGCACACTACCCGTGGCCACCGCCGTGAGGATCCCCTTCTTGGCTACATTCCTCATTTTTTCCCCTGACATTTCGAGACGACGTGTCGACCTTGACGTGAACCTTCAAAAAGTCGGAATTTCCGTATATCCGTAAATCACGCAAGGGCTTCGGCTGCACACGAGTTAACGAGAGGCGAACGGGGAGGTTGAGCCGAACGAATCGGCTTCACCCGATCGAGCGATCGTGTCGGACCTCGTGTATCCGGCGGCCGCCGGGCCCCGGAGCGGGTCCGGCCCGCACCGGACCGCCGGGAACGCGAACGCCCCCGGCGCGGCGCGTCCGCCGCCCGGGGGCCGGTTGCGAATCGGCTCAACAGGCCTCGACGGCCCGGAGGTCGACTCAGACGTTGGCGCAGTGGTTGCCGAACGCCGGGTTCAGCACGCCGATGACGCTGATGGTGTTGCCGCAGAGGTTGACCGGGACGTGCACCGGAACCTGGATCTGGTTGCCCGAGAGGACACCCGGGGAGCCGGCGGCCACACCCTCGGCACCGGCGTGAGCGGACGCGACACCGGCGGCGGCGAGCACCAGACCACCGGTGGCGGCGGCGACAGCGGCGATCTTCTTGACCTTCATCATTCCTCCTGTATGGACAACGCAACCCGTTCGGCGGGCTGCACAGGGATGAACGACGCTGCGGCAAACGGGGTACGGAACGGATCTCCCATTCACCCGCAACGGTGAGGTCTCGCACACATGATCAGCTTGGAGTTTCCGGCAGAATCGCTTCTGTCGATCTTCCTTTCCCCGTCTCACAATCATCAGCTCCGACAATGCGCTCGGCCCGCCCCCGGCATTCCGGGAACGGGCCGACCCAGTCGCCTGATCAGGGGATTCAGCAGGCGTCGATGAACCGGTCCAGCACCCGGGCACCGAACTTCAGGCCGTCCACCGGCACCCGCTCGTCCACACCGTGGAACATCCCGGCGAAGTCCAGCTCCGGCGGCAGCTGGAGCGGCGCGAAACCGAAGCAGCGGATGCCGAGGTCCTGGAACGACTTGGCGTCCGTCCCGCCCGACAGGCAGTACGGCACCGCGCGGGCGATCGGGTCCTCGGCGCGCAGCGCGGTCTGCATCGCCTCCACCAGGGCGCCGTCGAAGCCGGTCTCGATCGCCTTGTCCGAGTGCAGGCTCTCGCGCTTCACGCGCGGGCCGAGCACGCTGTCCAGCTCGGCCAGGAACTCCTCCTCGTAGCCGGGCAGGAAGCGCCCGTCCACGTGCGCGGTGGCCTGACCGGGGATCACGTTCACCTTGTAGCCCGCGCCGAGCATGGTCGGCTGGGCGGTGTTGCGCAGCGTGGTGCCGATCATCTTGGCGATGCCGCCGAGCACCCGCAGCGTCTCGTCCATGTTCTCCGGGTCCAGCTCGACCCCGAGCGCGTCCGACAGCTCGTCCAGGAAGGCCCGGACGGTCTTGGTGATCCGCAGCGGGAACTGGTGCCGGCCGAGCCGGGCCACCGCCTCGCACAGCTCGGTGATCGCGTTGTCGTCGTTCTCCATCGAGCCGTGGCCGGCCCGGCCCTCGACCGTCAGGCGCATCCAGTGCATGCCCTTCTCGGCCGTCTCCACCAGGTAGAGGCGGACCTGGTCGTTGACCGTGAAGGAGAAGCCGCCGACCTCGCCGATCGCCTCGGTCACGCCCTCGAACAGCCCGGGGTGCTTGTCCACCAGGAAGCGCGCCCCGTAGGTGCCGCCGGCCTCCTCGTCGGCGAGGAAGGCCAGCACGATGTCGCGCGGGGGCTTGCGCCCGGTGCGCAGCCGGTCGCGGACGACCGCCAGGGTCATCGCGTCCATGTCCTTCATGTCGACCGCGCCGCGCCCCCAGACGCAACCGTCCGCGATCTCGCCGCCGAACGGGTCGTGGGTCCAGTCCGCGGCGTTGGCCGGCACCACATCGGTGTGGCCGTGGATCAGCAGGCCCGGACGGGAGCGGTCCTCGCCCTCGATCCGGACCACCGTCGACGCCCGGCCCTTGGCGGACTCGAAGATCTTCGGTTCGAGCCCGAACTCGGCGAGCTGCTCGGCCACGTACTCGGCCGCCTTCCGCTCCCCCGGGCCGGAGCCGTCCCCGTAGTTGCTGGTGTCGATCCGGATCAGATCGCGACAGATCTCGGCGACCTCGGACTCAGCCGTCACCTTCGGTGCCGCCGACTCGCTCCGCTCGCTCACGGTCACTCCTCGTCTTGGGCCCGCACCGACGCACCAGCGCGCCACCCCCAGGACCTGCACCCGGGCCGTACGAGCACGTCCGCCCATCCTCCCCCAGCCCCGGATCCCGATCCACCCCCCGCGCACTCCCGAAACCCCCTGGTCACGCCCCCGCCACACGCCACCCCTTGCCACCGCCACCGGTCGTACCGGCCGACCGGGAATCGTTTTGGGACCCCAAGCCGATCTTTGCTACAGTTACATCTGTCAGCGCGACGGACGAGAGATCGGAAGCCGCGAGGGCGACACCTGGTCCGGGTGGCGGAATGGCAGACGCGCTAGCTTGAGGTGCTAGTGCCCTTTATCGGGCGTGGGGGTTCAAGTCCCCCCTCGGACACCGAAGAAAGGCCCCAGTTGATCTGGGGCCTTTCTGCTTTTCGGCCGCGGTTCTCCGCCCTGAAGCGACCGGCCGGACGCCCCGTACGCCGGATGCCCGGCCGGTGGGTACCGGCCGGGCATCCGGATGGGCCTGGCCCGACGGGACGGTGTCGGGGTCACGCCCAAAACGGCGGGATTCGGTCAGCCCTGGCTGGCGGCGGGGGCGACAGCGGCGGGGGCGGCGGCAGCCGGAGCCTCGGCCGCCGGAGCGGCAGCGGCGGGCGCAACCTCGGTCGCCGGGACGGCGGCGGGCGCAACCTCGGTCGCCGGAACGGCGGCGGGCGCAACCTCGGTCGCCGGAACGGCGGCGGGCGCAACCTCGGTCGCCGGAACGGCGGCGGGCGCAACCTCGGTCGCCGGAACGGC
>NZ_JBHXEM010000243.1:0-5184 GCF_042724755.1 Kitasatospora sp. NPDC127067
CCGCGACGACGATCTTCGCGGAGGTGGTGGCGCGGGTGGGGGCGGCCGCGTTAGAGCTTGCGAAGTCCACTGAGGACCCTTTCGAGCAGCGTGACGTCGGGCTGGTTTCCGGTTTCGCCGCCGGAAGCGGGCTGGTGGATGGCGACCAGGCCGGCCTCGGCCAGGTCGGCCACGAGGATGCGGGCCACTCCCAGGGGAAGCGAGAGCAGCGCCGACACCTCGGCGACGGATTTGACCTCCGTGCACAGCGTGCAGATCCGCTGGTGCTCGGGGAGCAGGGTGGCCAGGCGCTGCGGGTCGACATCGGCGGAGACCAGGGCCTCCAGCGCGAGTTCGTAGCGCGGGCGGGTCCGGCCGCCGGTCATCGCGAACGGGCGGATCAGCGGGCCGGAGTCGGGTTCGTCCTCGAACTCCTCGAAGTGGCCTGGCTCCTGGGCGGGCCGGTAGCCGGGCGCCGGCTCGGGCGCCGGGGCCGGGTAGCCGGGTGCCGGGGCGCCGTACGAGGGCTGCCGGGCGTACTGGTCGTACTGGCCGTACTGCTCTTCGGGGCGGGGGTACGGCTGCTGGGGCTGTCCGTACTGGTGCCGGCCGTACTGCTGACCGTGGCCGACGCCGGGTGCTCCGAAGGCGTCATGGCCTGTGCCAGGGTACGGAACGCCGTACTGGCCGCTGCGGTCGTCGGGCGGTGTCACGGTTCCTCTCCTCACAGGGTGCGGCGGTGCGGTGCGAGCTTCGGCGCAGGTCCGGAGCCGGTGGTGCGAAGGCCGTACAACGTCCGAACCCGAGCCCGCCGAAGCGGGCCCGGGAAGGACGCGGAGGTGCTTCGAATACCTGGACGGTATCCGACGAACCGTCAGTGCAGGAGACTGCCCTGGAGTTCAGCGCGAAGAGCGGGGGTGAGGACGGCGCCGGCGCGGTCGACGAGCAGGGCCATCTCGTAGCCGACGAGGCCGATGTCGGAGTCCGGGGAGGCGAGGACGGCGAGCGCGGAACCGTCGCTGATGGCCATCAGGAACAGGAAGCCCCGCTCCATCTCGACCACGGTCTGGTTGACCTCGCCGCCCTCGAAGATCCGGCTGGCGCCGGAGGTGAGGGAGGTGAGGCCGGAGGCGACGGCGGCGAGCTGGTCGGCACGGTCGCGCGGGAAGCCCTCGGACATGCACAGCAGGAGGCCGTCCGCGGAGACCACCACGGTGTGGGACACCCCGGGGGTGTTGTCCACGAAATTGGTGATCAGCCAGTTCAGGTTCTGTGCGGCCTGGCTCATCTGAGTCAACTCAACGCTCCTGGTGGTTCGAGCCGCCGAAGAGATCGGTGCTCCGGTTCTGTCCGTTGCCGGACTGGTCTGCCTGATCGGGGTCGATCCGGAAGCTTCCGGTGTTACCGGCGCTGCGGCCCTGCTCCACACCGCGGCGCAGGTTGGTGAGGCGGCCACGGACCTCCTCCGGGCTGCGGGAGACCTGCGGCCCGTCCTGCGGGGTGGGCTTGGCGTTGCCGGGCACAAGGTTCTGCTTGGGCACGCGCCGCGGCAGACCGGCACCCGTGGTGCCGCTGGAGCTGGGCTCGCGCAGCTGCTCGGCCCGCTGCCAGTCGCCGTCGTTCGGCGACTGCCAGGCGGTGCTGGCGGTCGGGCCGGTCGGGCCGTATCCGCCGAGCGAGGACACGTCGTGGCCGCGCTGGGTCGGGGACGCCGAGGTGTCCTTGGCGCCGGCGAACCAGTTCGGGGCGTCGCCGGACGCGCCGGCGCCGGACGGGGCGGCGGCGGGGCCACCGCTCGCCAGCTGCTCGCCGGGGCGGCGCTGCGGCAGCCCGGACGGCAGGGTGGTGTGCGCCTCGGCGGCGGGCAGCGCGGGCGGCTCCGGGGCGTACGGGTGGCCGGCCGGGGACTCCTCGGCCTGCCGGCCGTACTGGTCGGCGTACCCGTCCTGCTGGTAGCCGCCCTGGTCGTAGCCGTACCGGTCGTCGGCGTAGCCCTGCTGCTCGTAGCCCTGGGGGGCGTACTGGTCGTAGCCGTCCTGGGCGTACTCGTCGTGCTGGTACTCGTCCTGCTGGTAGCCGCCCTGGTCGTAGCCGTACCGGTCGTCGGCGTGGGGCTGCTGCTCGTAGCCCTGGGGGGCGTACTGGTCGTAGCCCTGCTGGTAGTCCTCCTCGACCTCGGCGTCCACCACCGGCGCCTGCGGGCCGCCCTCCAGGGCCGCGCGGCGGACCTGGTCGAGGCGCTGCGAGCGCTGGACGGACTCCAGGGCCGGGCTGAACCCGCTGGAGCCGGCGTTGCCGATGCCGGTGAGGTGGTCGTCGAAGCCGAGCTCGGCGGCGCTGCGGGCCGTGGCGTCCGGCGCCCACTGGGCGGTCGGCTCCTGCTCGGCGAAGATCCGCGAGACGGTGAACTGCTCGTCCGGCTCCGGCGCCGCACCCGACTGGGTGACGAACGGCGGGAGCATGACCAGCGAGGTGGTGCCGGCGGACTCGCCGGACGGGCGGAGCTGGACGCGGATGTCGTGCCGCTGGGAGAGCCGGCCGACCACGAACAGGCCCATGCGGCGGGAGATGGTGGCGTCCACCGTGGGCGGCTCGGCCAGCTTCTCGTTGATCTCCGCGAAGTCCTCGGCGGTGAGGCCGATGCCCTTGTCGTGGATCTCGACCAGCACCCGGCCGTCCGGCAGGCGGGTCGCGTTGACCAGGACCCGGGTCTGCGGGCTGGAGAACGAGGTGGCGTTCTCCAGCAGCTCGGCGAGCAGGTGGACGAGGTCGGTCACGGCGGCGCCGACGACGTCGACCTCCGGGATGCCGGAGAGCTCGACGCGCTCGTACTGCTCCACCTCGGAGGCGGCGGCGCGGAGCACGTCGACCAGCGGGACCGGGGTGTTCCAGCGGCGGCCGGCCTCCTCGCCCGCGAGGACGAGGAGGTTCTCACCGTTGCGGCGCATACGGGTCGCGAGGTGGTCCAGCTTGAAGAGGTTCTCCAGCTGGTCCGGGTCGGCCTCGTTGTTCTCCAGGTCGGTGATCAGCGCCAGCTGGCGCTGGATCAGGCTCTGGCTGCGGCGCGACAGGTTGGTGAAGATCGCGTTGACGTTCCCTCGCAGCAGGGCCTGCTCGGCGGCGAGCGCCACCGCCTGCTGGTGGACCTGGTCGAACGCCCGGGCGACCTCGCCGATCTCGTCCTTGCCGTGCAGCGGGATCGGGGTCACCGAGGTGTCGACCCGCTCGGGGTCGGTCTTGGAGAGCTTCTCGACCAGGTCCGGCAGACGGTGGTCGGCGATCTCCAGGGCGGCGCTGCGCAGGGTGCGCATGCCGAGGATCATCGAGCGGGCCACGTAGCCGGTGAGCAGACCGGCCAGGATGAGCGCCGCGACGACGATGATCGTGTTGAGGATGGCGTCGTAGAGCGCGTTGTCCTTCAGGGCGCGGGACTCGGTGAGGACGTCGTCCAGCAGCGCGATCTCGGTGTTCCGCAGGGCCTGGATGTGGGTGTTGGCGGCCTGGTTCCAGTTGTCCGGGGTCAGGCCGGCGTTCTTCGCCTCGGCGAACGCGGCGTCGGCGGCGGCCTTGCCCTTCTGCTGGCCGTCGGCGGCGGCCTGGCTGTACGAGGCAGCCAGGGCCAGCAGGCCCTGCATGCTGGGCGCAGAACCGTTGGGCATCTTGTACGCCGAGCGCTCCTGGGCGGTGGCCAGGGCGACCTGCGCGTCCGAGTACTTCTTGGCGTCCTCGGGGGCGCTACCGGTCTTGAACTCGTTGAGGGAGACCTGCTCCAGCTTCTCCGAGATCACGATCTGCTGGGTCGCGTCGACGTTCTCGTACCGGGTGGTGGCATTCTGCGAGATGCCGACCAGCAGGCTGAGCATCAGCGCGCGCTGGGTCGAGGCGGAGGCCTTGGCCAGCGACATCGCGTAGATCGCGCGGCCCTTGCTGGTGGCGTTGGCGGAGCCCAGACCGACCGAGTTGTCGTAGGCCAGCAGCGGGGCGAACATCACCGAGTAGGCGTTGGCGGTCGCGCTGATGAACAGCTCGGGGCTGTACGCGTTGGCCCGCAGGTGCGCCAGGTCGATGACCAGGGCCTGGAAGGCCTCGTGGCGGCGGGGGAGCTCACCGGACTTGTCCGAGGCGGCGTAGGCGGCGTTGTAGGCCTTCAGCGCGGCGTCGGTGTCGTTGCGGCGCTTGGTGACCTCGTTGTTCGGGTCCTGCTTGGTGAGCAGGGGTATGAGCGTCTTGTCGCGCTCGTTCTCCAGCGCCTCGGCGAGTTCGGTCGCCGCCTTGGCCAGCTCCGCGGTCTTCTCGGCGCGGGAGGCCTTGATGTAGCCGTCGACCGAGGTGTTCACGCGCAGACCGCCGAAGACGAGACTGATGATCACGGGGATCAGCAGGATCGCGATCAGACGGGTCGGCACGCGCCAGTTGCGCGGGCGGAGGAAGTCGTACCGGCTGGAGCCGCCGCCGTCGCCCGACGAACCGCCGCTGCGGGGCGCCGTGGGCGCGGCCTGGGGCTCGGGGGCCGGGGCGGGGCCCTGGGCGCGTTCCTCGGTGGGAGTGAACGCGGAGAATCCGGCCGGATCCCCCTGGGTACCGTTCGGCTCGCTCTGGCGGGGCTCGGAGCGCCGCTGCGGGGCGGGTTGCTGCTTACGCCTCACTCGACAACTACCTCTCGGCCGACTGCCGGCCATGGATCAATCCAGCGCTACCCCGGTGCCCTGACCTCCGCCGGACGGGCCGGAGCAGGAGACATCCAGGGGTAGCTGGAATTTCAGCACGTGCGGGGATGGGGGACAAACAGCCGAAGTCCGACGCCCACGCCGGAACAATCCGGACATTCACCGACATGGCGGAGCAAATCCGTGGTCACCTGGCGCTGAGTGACGCGGATTCGCCACACTGAGTCATTGTTGATCACAAAATGCCTACCGAACTGTTATCCGCTGCTTATACACGGGTCTTGCGCGGGGCCCCCGGAGGACACCGGCCGGTAAGCATCGCGGCCCCGACGGCCCGTTGCAGGGGACGGACCGTCGGGGCCGGGCGGTTCCCCCTCGCTCAGCGGAGTCGGGCCAGCAGGGCGTGTTCGACGAGGGTGATGAGGGCGCTCTTGGCGCTGTCTCGGCGGCGGGCGTCGAGGGTGATGACGGGGGTGTCGGCGCCGAGTTGGAGTGCTTCGCGGACTTCGTCGGGGGTGTGGGGCTGGTGTCCGTCGAA
>NZ_JBHXEM010000244.1:0-5076 GCF_042724755.1 Kitasatospora sp. NPDC127067
GGACAGGTGGTGCTCGCCGCCGGGAGCCTCAGCGGAAGGCTCCCGGGCGTGCCCGCCGACGTACTGCCGCCCGTACGGCCCGTGAAGGGTCAGGTGCTGCGGCGGCCCGCACGGCTCCGCCGCCCTCCGCGCCGGCGCCGTCGCCACCCCCGAGGGCCACGCCGACTGGGAGGCCGCCGACGCCGCCCTCGCCGGGATGACCGACCCCGGCTACGCGACCTCCGCCCTCGCCGCCGTCCGCCAGGACGGCCGGGTGGTCTGGCGCAACGCCACCGGCGTCGCCGAACTCGCCACCGGCGCGCCCGCCGACCCCCGGGGCTCCTTCCGGATCGGCAGCGCCACCAAGCCCTTCGTCGCCACCACGCTGCTCCAGCTGGTCGGCGAGCACCGGCTGGACCTCGACGACCGCCTGGAGTGCCTGCTGCCGGGCGTCGTCCCCAACAGCACCGCGATCACCGTCCGGCAGCTGCTCAACCACACCAGCGGCGTCGCCGACTACACCCAGGACCAGGCCTTCGACTTCCGGCGGCCGCAGTGGCTCGACGGCGGCCGCTTCCGGCACTACGGCCTCCAGGACCTGGTGGACATCGCCAACCGGTACCCGTCCGCCTTCCCGCCCGGCCAGGACTGGCAGTACTCCAACACCAACTACATCCTGATCGGGATGATCATCGAGAAGCTCACCGGCCACAGCTGGAACGAGGAGGTGACCCGCCGGATCATCCGCCCGCTCGGCCTCACCGGCACCCGGATGCCCGGCGACTCGCCCCTCCTCCCCGGCCGGTACGCCCACGGCTACTACAAGGCCGACACCGGCCCGGTGGACGTCACCCTGTTCAACCCCTCGATGGCCGGCCCCTCCGGCGCCGGCGTCTCCACCACGGCCGACCTGACCGCCTTCCTCGACGCCCTGCTCGGCGGCCGCCTGCTGCGCCCGGCCGAACTCGCCGCCATGCGGCAGACCACCGCCAACGGCGAGGGCCGCAGCTACGGCCTCGGCCTGCAGCGCCTGGACACCCCCTGCGGCTCCTTCTGGGGCCACGCCGGCGGCATCCCCGGCTACAGCACGATGATGCTCGGCTCGGCGGACGGCAGGCGCGAGTTCGCCGCGAGCACCACCGTCTACGACGCCCCGGACGACGCCGCCAACGCCGCCTGGAACAAGGTGATCGAGACCGCGCTCTGCGGAGCCCGGCCGGCGGCCGCCGGAACCGACCTCGCCCGCACGGCGCCCTGACCGACCCCCTACGCTGACCGGCGGGCGAACGGCCCACCGTCACCAGGAGGACGAGACATGGCAGAGCCGCTGATCGCCGCCGTCGGGGGCAAGGTGCCCGCCGTCGACCCGGGCGCCTTCGTGGCGCCGAACGCCGTCGTGGTCGGGGACGTGACCGTCGCCGCCGGCGCCGGCATCTGGTACGGCGCGGTGCTGCGCGGCGACGCCGAGTCGATCAGCGTCGGCGCGGGCAGCAACATCCAGGACAACTGCACCCTGCACGCCGACCCCGGCTTCCCGCTGGTGGTCGGCGAGCGGATCTCGGTCGGCCACAACGCCGTGCTGCACGGCTGCACCGTCGAGGACGACGTGCTGGTGGGCATGAACGCCACCGTGCTCAACGGCGCCCGGATCGGCACCGGCTCACTGGTCGCGGCCGGCGCGGTGGTGCCGCAGGGCATGGTCGTCCCGCCCGGCTCGCTGGTCGCCGGCGTCCCGGCCAGGGTCCGCCGGGAGCTGACCGAGGACGAGAAGGCGGGCATCAGGGCCAACGGTGCCGGCTACCAGCTGCTCGCCGAGGCCCACCGGGAGATATGAGGGCCCACCGGGAGACACCGGGCCCGCGCTAGGCGGTGGTCATCGCGGCCGCCGCCGGTTCCGTCGCCACGGGGGCGGGCCGGCGGCGGTCGACCACCCAGGCGAGCACCGCGATCAGCGTCCCCGCCGCGGCCAGGACCGCGCCGACCAGCGTCGGCGCGGTCCAGCCGAGCCCGGCGTCCAGCGCCAGCCCGCCGAAGTACGCGCCCTGGGCGTTGGCCAGGTTGAAGGCGCCCTGGACCGTCGCCGAGGCGAGGGTCGGCGCGCTGCGCGCCTTCCGGAGCACCAGGGTCTGCACGGCCGGCACGATCGCGAAGCCGAACAGCCCGATCAGGACCACCGTGACGGCCGCCGACCAGCGGGCGTGCGCGGTCACCGCGAACAGCGCCAGGGTGGCGGAGAGCAGCACGAAGGCCGCGCACACGGTGGGCCGCAGCGCCCGGTCGGCGGCGAACCCGCCCAGCACGTTGCCGATCGTCATGCCGACGCCGAACAGCGCGAGCACCAGGGTCACCGAGCCGGTGGCGTACCCGGAGACATTGGTGAGCAGCGGGGCGATGTAGCTGTAGCAGGCGAAGAAGCCGCCGCAGCCGAACACCACGGTGGCCAGCGCCAGCCAGAGCTGCCCGCTGCGGAAGGCCCGCAGCTCGTGCCGGAGCCCGGACTGGCCGGAGGAGGGCAGCGCGGGCACCAGCCGGGCGATGGCGAGCGTCCCGGCGGCCGCGATCAGCACGACCACCAGCATGGTCGCCCGCCAGCCCAGGTGCTGGCCGAGCAGGGTCGCGGCCGGGACGCCGACGATGTTGGCGACGGTCAGGCCGGAGAACATCACGGCCACCGCCCGGGCCCGGCGGTCCGGTGCGACCAGCTCGGCCGCCGCCACCGCGCCCGCCCCGAAGAAGGCGCCGTGCGGCAGCCCGGTGATCAGCCGGGCGGCGGCCAGGGTCCAGAAGTCCGGCGCCACCGCGCACAGCAGGTTGCCGGTCGCGAACAGTCCGGCCAGCGCCACCAGCACCGCCTTGCGGGGCCGCCCGGCGGCCAGCGCGGTCAGCAGCGGCGCACCGACCACCACCCCCAGGGCGTACGCCGAGATCAGCCAGCCCGCCTGCGGGATGGAGACGTGGAGGCTGTCGGCGACCTGGGGGAGCAGCCCCATGGCGGCGAACTCGGTGGTTCCGATGGCGAACGCGGTGACGGCCAGCGCGAGCAGCGCGAGAGGCAAGGGGGTGACTCCGGAGTGATGCCGACGGACCGGGGAAGCGCGCGGCGGGACGAAGGTGGAACGGAGGTGGGGCGGCGGTGGCACGGCGGTGGGACGAATTCGTTCGTCCGGCATCCTAATCCGGCCGGATGACGGCGCTGTGAGGTGCGTGTGACGAAAGGGGGTCGCCGACACGGCTCCCGCGCGCGAGACTGGGAGCATGTGCCGCAACATCAAGACGCTGCGACCCCCCGTCACGCCCGACGCCGACGAGGAGGACTTCCACGCCGCCGCGCTCCAGTACGTCCGCAAGGTGTCCGGGTTCCGCGCCCCCGCGGCGCACAACCGGGAGGCCTTCGACCGGGCGGTGGAGGCGGTCGCGGAGGCCACCGCCCGGCTGCTCGCGGAACTGGAGGTCCGCGGCCCGCACACGCGGGCCGCCGTGCCGGCCGAGGCCGCCGGGTAGGCAGGAGCAGGTGTGATGAAACCCGCCGAGCGCTACGCCCTCACCTTCCCCGGGACCCCGGGCACCCAGGCCCCGCAGGACGTCGTGGTGGTCACCCGCACCGACGCGAGCGGGCCGGGCGGCCACCCGGTGTACGAGGACGAGAGCGGCATCGTCCGGGCCGAGATCAGCGCCGCCGGCGAGGTCCGGATGCTCGCCAGCGGAGGCCACCAGAGTCCGCACGTGCCGGTGCACGCCCACCCGCTGACCTGACCGCCGCCGCCCGGCCGCCGCCGGACCGCCCGGAACCGGGAAGGGGTGAGGCCACCCGTGGTCGGGAACAATCGCCGTATGACCACAGCGAGTTGGCAGGGCGTCGTCATCGCCGAGAGCGACGACACCGTCGTCGTCGAGGGCAACCACTACTTCCCGGCCGAGGCGGTGCGCACCGAGTACCTGCGCCCCTCGGACACCACCACGGTGTGCGGCTGGAAGGGCACCGCCGGCTACCACACCCTGGAGGTGGACGGGCGGACCAACCCGGACGCCGCCTGGTTCTACGCCGACCCCGAGCCCGGGGCCGAGCACGTGCGCGGCCGGATCGCCTTCTGGCACGGGGTGGAGGTCGCCGAGTAGGCGGCCCAGGGCCGTGCCGTCGTCGCGAAAGGGGTACCGGGTTCCCATGGCAGTCTTCCGCAGGCCGGGCCGCTCCCGGCCGGCTCCCGAGCCCGATCTGAGCGAGCAGCTCGCCGAACTGGTCGAGGAGTCCGAGCAGCCCGTCGGCCCGGTCGCCGAGTACGCCGAGAAGCAGCGCGGCCGCGGCCGGGCCGTAGTGCTGCACACCGCCCGGCTGCTCGGCCACGGCGGGCGGGCCGCCG
Organism: Kitasatospora sp. NPDC127067; assembly: GCF_042724755.1. Taxonomy (NCBI): domain Bacteria; kingdom Bacillati; phylum Actinomycetota; class Actinomycetes; order Kitasatosporales; family Streptomycetaceae; genus Kitasatospora; species Kitasatospora sp. NPDC127067. The sequence goes on from NZ_JBHXEM010000244.1 coordinate 4,338, forward strand.
CCAGGGGAACGGCCAAGGGCGCCGCGTACGGCGGCCGGGCCCTGACCGAACAGCTGGTGCGGACCGCGCCCCGGATCCCGGTGCGCGACCTCGCCACCCTGCGGGCGCAGCACCCGGACGCGGCCTTCCCGGAGCAGCTGGCCGACCTGCTGGTCACCGGCGCCGTCCGGGCCTCCAGCGCGCTCGGCGCGGGCGTCGGCGCGGCGGCGATGCTGCCGGTGCCGCCCGCGATGCCGCTGGAGATCGCCGCCGAGACGCTCGCGGTGGCGGCCGTGGAGATCAAGCTGATCGCCGAGCTGCACGAGGTCTACGGCACTCCGGCGCAGGGCGGCGCCACCCAGCGGACCGGCGCCTACCTCGGCGCCTGGGCCAACCGTCGGGGGATCGACGCGAACCTGCTGGTGCGGCCCGCCGGCTTCGCCGCGCTGGCGATCAGCTCGGAGGTGCGCCAGCAGGTCCGCCGCCGGCTGACCCGCAGCTCGCTGCGCCACCTGCCGGCGGTGATACCGCTGCTGGTCGGCGCCGGCATCGGCGCGACCATGAACCGTCGTGACACCCGCCGGCTGGCCGGCGAGGTGCGGACGGACCTGCGCGGGCGCCGCCCGGCGGACGGCGGCTACTGGGCCGATGCCGCGCCGGTGCCGAAGGGCGGGGCGGCGTCGAAGGGCGGGGCGGTGGAGGCCGACGGGAAGGCTCCGTAGCGGCCAGGAGCAGGACGGCGCGCCCGGGACCGGTCCCG
>NZ_JBHXEM010000245.1:0-5049 GCF_042724755.1 Kitasatospora sp. NPDC127067
ACATTCCGAACCCGGAAGCTAAGCCTTACAGCGCCGATGGTACTGCAGGGGGGACCCTGTGGGAGAGTAGGACGCCGCCGAACAATTATTCAGAAAAGCCCCTGATCCACTCGGATCAGGGGCTTTTCGCATTTCCGGTCCGGATGGGCCCGACAGGCCGGCTCCGGTGCCTCCGGACCCTCCCGGACGACCCCCGCCGAGTGGCTGGTCCACCGTCAATATGCCGCTAAAACCGCCTGATCAGCGCACTGATCAGCGGAAAATCGCGTCGCACACCGTAGTCTCGAAGGCAAGGGGAACAGGTGTCCGGGGATGTCCTCCGGGCCGGGTCGGATCAAGAATGGTGCTCATGGGACGAGGCAGGCTGCGCATCTACCTCGGGGCAGCCCCCGGGGTCGGCAAGACGTACGCCATGCTCGCCGAGGCGCACCGGCGCCAGGAGCGTGGCACGGACGTCGTGGTCGCGTTCGTGGAGGACCACGGCCGCCGACGGACCGCGGACATGGTCGCCGGGCTGGAGGTGGTGCTGCGCCAGCAGGTGGTGCACCGCGGCGCCCGTTTCTCCGAGATGGACCTGGACGCCGTCCTCGCCCGCCGCCCGCAGGTGGCCCTGGTGGACGAGCTGGCCCACACCAACGTCCCCGGCTGCCGCAACGAGAAGCGCTGGCAGGACGTCGAGGAACTGCTGGCGGCCGGGATCGACGTGATCTCCACCGTCAACGTCCAGCACCTGGAGTCGCTCGGCGACGCGGTCGAGGGCATCACCGGGGTGCGCCAGCGCGAGGCCGTGCCGGACGAGGTGGTCCGGCGGGCGGATCAGATCGAGCTGGTGGACATGTCCCCGCAGGCGCTGCGGCGGCGGCTGGCGCACGGCAACGTGTACGCGCCGGAGAAGATCGACGCCGCCCTCGCGAACTACTTCCGTCCGGGCAACCTGACCGCGCTGCGCGAGCTGGCGCTGCTGTGGACCGCGGACCGGGTGGACGAGTACCTCCAGAAGTACCGGGCCGAGCAGGGCATCGAGGGCACCTGGCAGGCCCGGGAGCGGATCGTGGTGGGCCTGACCGGCGGGCCCGAGGGGGCGACGCTGATCCGCCGGGCGGCCCGGATCGCCGCCCGGGTCTCCGGCGGTGAGCTGCTCGCCGTGCACATCTCCCGCTCGGACGGGCTGGTGGGCTCCGGCTCGCCGCAGACGCTGATCGAGCAGCGCGTGCTGGTGGAGAGCCTCGGGGGTTCCTTCCACGCGGTCCTCGGCGACGACCCGGCCGGCGGGCTGCTGGACTTCGCCCGGGGCGTGAACGCCACCCAGATCGTGCTGGGCACCAGTCGGCGGCCCGCCTGGCAGTACCTGTACGGGCCGGGCGTCGGCACCACGGTGACCCGGGAGGCCGGGGACATCGACGTCCACATGGTCACCCACGAGCACGCCGGGCACGGGCGGCGCGGCAAGATACCGGTCCGCCGGATCACCGACCTGGGCCGTACCCGGACGGTCGCCGGCTGGCTGATCGGGCTGGTCGGCCCCCCGGTGCTGGCGATCGTGCTGACCGCGATCGGCGGGCTGGGGCTCTCCACCGACATGCTGCTGTTCCTGTCGCTGACGGTGTGCGCGGCGCTGGTCGGCGGGCTGCTGCCGGCGATCGGCTCGGCGCTGGTCGCCTCCTCGGTGCTGAACTACTACTTCACCCCGCCGCTGCACACCTTCACCATCAACGAGCCGCAGAACATCATGGCGGTGGCGATATTCACCATCGTCGGCATCTCGGTGGCATCGGTGGTGGACCTCGCGGCCCGGCGCACCCAGCAGGCGGCCCGCAGCCAGACCGAGGCGCAGACGCTCAGCGCGCTGGCCGGCACGGTGCTGCGCGGCGCGCCCAACGGCGACGGGGTGCTCACCGCGCTGATGGAGCAGGTGCGGGAGACCTTCGGGCAGGAGAGCGCCGCGCTGCTGGAGCGGCCCGATCCGCTCGCGCCCTGGGTGCCGGTGGCCTCCGCCGGCCCGCGCCCGCCGGAGCGGCCGGAGGAGGCCGACGTGGACGTCCCGGTCGGCGACAGCCTGGCGCTGGTGCTGCGCGGCCGGGTGCTGCCCGGGGCGGACCGGCGCCTGCTCGGGGCGTTCGCCGCGCAGGCCGCCGTGGTGCTGGAGCGCCGCCGGCTGGCCCGGGAGGCCGCCGAGGCCCGCCGGGAGGCCGAGGGCAACCGGATCCGGACGGCTCTGCTGGCGGCGGTCTCGCACGACCTGCGTACCCCGCTGGCGGGCATCAAGGCCTCGGTGAGTTCGCTGCGTTCGGCCGACGTCGACTGGGACCCGGAGGACGAGGCCGAGCTGCTGGCCGGCATCGAGGCCGGGGCGGACCGGCTGGACCACCTGATCAACAACCTGCTCGACATGAGCCGCCTGCAGACCGGTACCGTCACCCCGCTGATCCAGGAGACCGACCTGGACGAGGTGGTGCCGTTCGCGCTCGGCGGGGTGCCGCTGGAGTCCGTCCGGCTGGAGGTGCCGGAGACGCTGCCGATGGTCCGGGCCGACGGCGGGTTGCTGGAGCGCTCGCTGGCCAACCTGGTGGAGAACGCCGTCAAGTACAGCCCGGACGGCGTCAAGGTGCTGGTCAAGGCCGACGAGCTGCGGCAGCCGGGGCGGCCGGCCCGGGTCGAGCTGCGGATCGTGGACCGCGGCCCGGGGGTGCCGGAAGAGGCGAAGGAGAAGATCTTCGCGCCGTTCCAGCGGTACGGGGACGCGCCGCGCGGTGCCGGGGTGGGCCTCGGACTCGCGGTGGCGCGCGGTTTCGTCGAGGCGATGGACGGTACCGTCACCGCCGAGGACACCCCGGGCGGCGGCCTCACCATGGTCGTCAGCCTGCCGGTGGTCGACCGGCCGCCCGAAACGGGGGAGCCGGGCGGCGAGGGTGGCGGTCCGCTCCCGGAGCTGATCACCTGAGAACCGGCGGCGCACCGGCCGGGCCGGGCGCCCCTCCCCGGGGCCGCGCGCCGCAGCGAAAGTCGTAGAGCCAGTCCCCAGTCCGTAAGTCAGACAGCCCCGAAAGGCGGAGCCCGCACATGACCCGGGTCCTCGTCGTGGACGACGAACCGCAGATCGTCCGCGCGCTGGTGATCAACCTCAAGGCCCGCAAGTACGAGGTGGACGCGGCCCATGACGGCGCGAGCGCCTTGGAGCTGGCCGCGGCCCGCCATCCGGACGTGGTCGTCCTCGACCTGGGCCTGCCCGACATGGACGGGGTCGAGGTGATCCGCGGCCTGCGCGGCTGGACCCGGGTGCCGATCATCGTACTGTCGGCCCGGCACGCCTCGGACGAGAAGGTCGAGGCCCTGGACGCCGGCGCCGACGACTACGTCACCAAGCCGTTCGGCATGGACGAGCTGCTCGCCCGGATGCGGGCCGCCGTGCGGCGGGCCGAGCCGGTGGCCGGGGAGGCCGACTCGCTGGTCGTCACCGAGTCCTTCACCGTCGACCTCGCGGCCAAGAAGGTCAACCGGGACGGCGCCGACGTCCGCCTCACGCCGACCGAGTGGCACCTGCTGGAGGTACTGGTCCGCAACGCCGGGCGGCTGGTCAGCCAGACCCAGCTGCTGCAGGAGGTGTGGGGCCCGGCGTACCGCACCGAGACCAACTACCTGCGGGTCTACCTCGCCCAGCTGCGCCGCAAGCTGGAGCGCGACCCCTCGCACCCGCGCCACTTCATCACCGAGCCGGGCATGGGATACCGGTTCGAGAGCTGACCCCGGCCGCCCCCGGCGGTCGAGCGACCTGCCGCCGGGGGGCCGGAACCCGGTACCCTTCCGACATGAGTGGTGACAACAGCAGCGGCCAGCCGCAGGGGCGGTTCCGCCGCATGCTCAGCCGGCTGACCTCCTCGGCCGAGGAGCTGGACGCCGAGGAGCTGCGTCAGGAGATCGCCGCGGAGTCCGGCTGCACGCCGATCGCCGGCTGCGGGGACCGCGATCTGGTCACCGTCGCGGGCACGCTGCGCACGGTGACGCTGCGCCCCCGGGCGGGTGTGCCCGCCCTGGAGGCCGAACTCTTCGACGGTACCGAGGCGCTGGACGTGGTCTGGCTCGGCCGCCGTTCGATCGCCGGGATAGAGCCCGGCCGCCGGCTGGTCGCCAGCGGCCGCATCGGTCACGCACGCGGGCGCCGCGTGCTGTTCAACCCCCGCTATGAGCTGCGTCCGGTCGGACACGGGAGCGAATGAGCGTGAGCAACCAGCCCGGCGGCGAGGCCGCCGCCCAGCTCGACCTGGCCGTCGATCCCGCGGACGCGGAGGCCGCCCGCAGGGCCGCCTCCAAGGAGGCTGCCGACACCGTGCTCCAGGCCTTCGGCGGCGTGCGCGGCATGATCGACATGACGCTGCCAGGCCTGGTCTTCATCGTCACCTACAACCTGACCCACCAGGTCAGCACCTCGGCCTGGGCCGCGCTGGGCCTGAGCGCCCTGTTCGTGGTGGCCCGGCTGGCGAAGCGGCAGACCATCCAGCACGCCTTCAGCGGGGTGTTCGGTGTCGCCCTCGGCGCCTGGATCTCGATGAAGAGCGGCAAGGCCGAGGACTTCTACCTGCCCGGCCTGCTCTGGAACGTCGGCTACTGCATCGCCCTGGCGGCCTCCGCGCTGGCGCGCTGGCCGATGATCGGGGTGATGCTCGGCCCGATCACCGGCGAGATGTTCACCTGGCGCAAGGAGAACCCGGGCCGCCTGGCCGCCTACACCAAGGCGACCTGGGCCTGGGTGCTGATCATGGGCCTGAAGCCGGTGATCCTCTTCCCGCTGTACTTCACCCACAACGTCAACCTGCTGGGCTGGCTGAAGGTCGCCCTCGGCATCCCGCCGATGCTGCTGGCGATGTACGTGACCTGGCAGATCCTGCTGAAGGCGCCGCCGCCGATCAAGGCACAGCTGGACGAGGAGGAGCCGGCGAAGTAGCCGCCTCCGGGCCGGCCGGGAGGCCGGTCCGAACGACGGAGAAGGGCCCCCACCCCCACGAGGGGTGCGGGCCCGTCCGCTGTGCCCGCGGGGCTACTGGGCGGCCGAGG
>NZ_JBHXEM010000246.1:0-5048 GCF_042724755.1 Kitasatospora sp. NPDC127067
ATCCGCCGCTACATCATCTGGCGAAACAAGCACGCCACCGACGAGCGCCTACGCGACGTCGTCACCAGGGCGAACGTTGCCTGATGCGGCACTAGCTGTGAGGTGGCGCAGGTCGTGCAGGGCGATGGGGGGCGGCCTTGTCGCAGAGCAGGTGGAAGCGGTCGAGGACGTCTTTTGGGGTGCAGGGGGCGGCTGTGGCGGTGGAAGACGTAGCCGTCGGCGGGGGTGAGCTGGCCGAAGGCCTGTGAACCCGCCCGGTCTTCGAGGGTGTCGACGACGCGGTCGGACAGGGCGACCCACGTCCTGCTGGCTTTGGTCTTGGGGGCGGTGAGCAGGAGCTGGTTGTTGTCGACGACGGACAGGGTGGCGCGGACGAAGAGGGTGCGGTCGGTGAGGTGGACGTCGTCCCAGTGGAGGGCGAGTGCTTCGCCTTTGCGGATGCCGGTGCCGATCATGAGTTGGGTGAGGTCGGCGTAGAGGGGGTCGGTGACGTGGGTGAAGCGTAGAAAGCTGGCGGTCTGCTCCTCGGTCCACAGGCGTCTGGGGGCGGAGGCTGGGCGGGGGAGCAGCGGGGGTTTGGCCGGGTTGCGGGCGAGGCGGCCGTCGTGGAGGGTGCTGGAGAGGGTGGCCATGATCCGGTAGACGGTGACCTTGCCGCGGCCCCGGCGCGGTTGGGTGGTGACGAAGGCGTTCAGGTGTTGGCGGGTGAGGTCGATCAGGGGGATGTTGCCGAGGGCGGGGATCAGGTCCTGTTCGGTGTAGGTGCGGTAGCGGGCCGTGGTGGTGGGCTTGAGGCGCAGTTCCTTCTCGCTCAGCCGGTCCCTCAGGTAGTCGGCGGTGTGCTGTCGGGGGTCGGTGATGACGCACAGGGCCAGGCCCTCGTTGAAGCGCTGCAGCGCGATGCGGGCGTGGAGTTCGTCGGGGAAGCCGGCGCGGCGGTGGCCGTTGGCGGGCGGGTGTCGACGGCGAAGGCCCAGGTGCCTTGGTGCGGGTCGGCGGTGAGGCGGGGGCAGGTGGTGCCGAGCTGGTGGCGGTGGTCGTCGCGGCAGCCGCAGCGCCGGTAGACGCGTCCCCGGTCCCGGTCCTCTGAGGGGTTCGGCGAGCAGCGCATGGTGATCGCCTCGAAGAGTCGAGCGCGCGGGTCTTCTCCCCTTCCAGTGTGCGCCGATTCGGCGGCCGCTGTGCGACCGCCGGCCGTGAAATCCTTCGCTGACCTGGTGTTCTCCCTTGACCAGTGGCAAGGGAGCCCCGTCCTGTTCGTCGTCCCGGCCGTCTCCGTCACGTCCGTGTCGAGGCTGTCCTCGTCGTCGGGGTCGTCGTACTCGGTGTGGAGGAGCCAGCAGGCGCGGGATGCCGGCGAGCAGGTCTTCGAGGAGGTCGCGGACCGGTCGCTGGGGGCGGGGTGGCGGGTTGCCGTCGCGGCTCGGCTCAGAGGAGGCGTGTGAGGGGAAGCGCTGCGATGTCGGCGGCGGGGCGGGAGAGATACAGGTCGGTGTGGTAGTAGCCGTCCGCTTCCTTGCCTGCCGGGTGCAGGCCGTTGGCGGCCAGGGCGGCGAATGTCGCCTGTCGTTCGGCGTTGCCGATGAAGTGGCGCTGTCGGAAGGTGCGGTTGTGGAGCTTTTCGGTCACTAGGCCTGAGCGTGCCAGCAGGTCGGCGATCGGCTGGTAGGGCACAGTGCGCAGGACGAACGCCGCGACCCAGGGCGGGTTCGGTGTGCAGGCGAGGAGCTGGGTGAAGGTTCCGGTGTAGACGTAGCCGACACCGCCCGTGACGGTGATGAGGTCCGTTTCGGCCAGGGCGAGGCGCAGTGCCGGGCTCGGTTCGGTGACTTCGAGGTTCTCTGCGAAGGCGTGTTCGAGCAGGCCGGTCATGTGGGCGTATACGGTGGCTCGGGCTGCCGCGTCTATGCCTGTCACTCGTGCGGCTTCCGGTCGGCGGCGGTCTGTGAAGAAGGCCCGGTCATCGGCCGCGAGGTGCCGGGCCGACAGGGCGGCAAGGCGAGGGGAGGCGTACCGGGCGTACAGGTCGGCCAGGCGGACCCGGTGATTGAGGAGAGCGGCGTTGATGCCGTAGGAGCAGCAGAGGTCCACCACGGTCAGTGGCGTCCGTTCGGGGTGCAGCCGCCGCAGGGCGGTGGCCAGTGTGCGGAACACGGCCTGACCGTGGTGGGGAACCTGATAGTCGAATCGGTGGAGCGTGGCGAAGTAGTGGCGGGGGTCGGGGCAGTCATAGATGCCGCTGAAGTCTGCCTTGCCCCAGTCGGTGTACGCGGTGATGCCGCTCGATCCCGCTGCCATGGGTAGCCTCCTGACGTGGCCCGCCGTGGGAAGGACTGAACAGCCGCGGCTATGGGTCGGGCTCCGCGGTGGCCGGACGCTGTGACCTCCACTCTGGCCTCCCAGGCGGCCGGTGGCATCCCGGGGCCCCCGATTGCGCACATCTGCGGTTCGGGCGTCACCGGGTCTGTGGGTGTTCACCGGGGTGCAGGGTTGGCGGGGGCGGACTCGTTCCGGCTGACCGGCCGAGGTGGTCAGGATGACGGGGTCAGGCCGGTGGGGACCTGCCGCTCGTAGCGGCGGCCCTTGTTGGTCAGGAGCAGCCCGTTCTTGAACACGGTCAGACCCAGCTTGCTCGCCGCTCTGGCGGCCAGTGGCACGGTGTCGCCCGCCTTGCCGTAGCCGAAGTTGACTCTGGACCCGAGCTGGAGCGCGATCTTGGTGAAGTCCGTCGGGGGGGACGTTGACAAGGTCGGCGACTTGACCGGCCGCGCGGCGACCGGGCGCCGCACCCGGATGCGACCGGTCCGGCGCAGGCGCAGACCGGTGTTCTCGGGGTCGGTGTCCGGGCCGGCGTGTCGGGCGATGTCGTCGTCGATGTCTTCGAGGGACTATCAGGATTCCGGCTCTGTCCCGTAATCGGTGGTAACTGATTGTGATTAAGACGAGGAGGACGCGATGGCGGAGGAGGGCGAATCCGGCCCGGCCGTGCATCTGTCGCATGATCCTCTTGGTGTGGGTGTTGATGCCTTCGGTGCGGCCGTTGTGGTGGGGCAGGGTGAGGCCGGCGTCGACGGCGGCCCGGTCGAGTTCGAGGCCGCGGATGAAGGAGTGCAGGTGGGGAAGGTCGGCGGCGCGTGCGGCGGTGATCCATTCGGTGAGGCGGGCGTCATTGCCGGGGGCGGGGACAAGCAACTCGGCGAAGGAATGGATGAGCCGGGAGAGTTCCGTCATCTCGGGGCAGGCGACGGTGAGAACCTGAAGTAGGTCGGTGTCCTTGTCCCGTAGCCGGTCGGGGCGGGTGAGCATGAGGCGGGCGAGGTGGCGCGGGCTGGTCACCGGGCGGTCGCCTTCGGCGCGACCCTGGGTGATGTACCGGTATAGGAGGTTGAGGCTGCCGGTGTAGCCCAGCTCCTGGATCTCGCGGAAGAGGTGAAGCGCGGGGACGGCAGGGTCCTCGGCGCGGCGGGTGCGGAGATGGTCGCGGTAGGGGTCGACGAGCGTGGGCCTGTACTGTGGCGCCCGGCGAAGGCCCTCGGGCTCGGGCATAGCGCTTGACGGTGTTCAGGGCCAGGTCGAGGCGGCGGGCGCATTCCAGCAGGCCCACGCCCTTGCCGAGCAGGCCGTGGACCTGGCGCCATCGCTCGCGGGTGGTCACCGCGCGCACGCCTTCCGGGCGGGGCGGATTTGCGGTGGCCCAGCAGGCGGAGTGCGCCCGCACCTCCTTCAGGACGGCCTCGCACAGGTTGCGCCAGATGTGCCACCGGTCGCCGACCTGCGCCGCGTAGGGCAAAGCGCGGCGGACGGCCTCGCCATAGGCCCCGGAGCCGTCTCGGCACACCACCTCGACACCCGGGTGCTCGCACAGCCATGTCTCCAGGGCGTCGGCACCTCGTCCGGGCAGGACGTCGATCCGCTCACCGCTCTCGGCGTCGATCAGCACGGTCGCGTACCGGCAGCGACGACGCAGAGCGAAGTCGTCCACGCCCAGGACCCGGGGCACCCGCCGCGCGGGCAGCGGCACCCGCAAGAGCATCCGCAAGGCCGTGGACCGGGAGGCCGGTGCGCCGAGCACCTCCAGGAGCCGCGATGCGGCTCGGCCCGCTAACTCTTTGACCACGAAACCGAGTTGGCTTGTGAGGCGGTCGTGCGACGTTGGTAGCGTTCCAGCAGGCTGGGTACCTGCTCGCGGAACGTCTGCCGTCTGCAGCCCAGCACCGGGCAGGCCAGGCGGCGAACGCCTACCACCACGAGCACCCGCCGACCGTCCGCCGGCACGTCCGCCACCGCCCGATGGTGGAAGCCGTGAACCCGGCCCGTCGGTGCCCCGCAGACCGGGCAGGGCGCCGGACCGTCCTGGGTCCGGGCCACCACCCGGATCGCCTCGCCCTCGTCCAGCACGCCCTCGATCACCAGCGGCAACAGCCCGGAAAACACCGTGCCCATAAGCTCGTTGACACCTCGCATGACCTGTCAACGAAGCCCGTCACGCTTCGTTACCACCGATTACGGGACAGAGCCGAATTCATGACACTCCCCGACCGCCGGCCACTAACTGCGGATTCGGGTCTGAGGTCTTCCGCGTGGCCGGAAGGCTCCGGAGGGTGGGGGCCTGCCGGCAGGGCGCGGCCGACGACGCGGGGTCTGTGGTGTTCCACGGCTCGGCCGACTCTGCGGCACGGCCGGATACCGGGGGAGTGGTGCCTTTGGGGGAGCGGGCTGATGCCGTCGAGGGGACTCCGTTCGTGGATGCCTGGTGGGCTGTTCGGTTCTGGGCGGTTGCGGATGGTCGCGGCGGCTGGGCAGGTTGATTCCGTCAGTGATTCGCTGACGAACGAATCGATCGAGCAAAGGAATTCGGACACCATGAAGCACATAGGGGCCCGTAGGCGGCTGGCCGCCGTGGTGGTACTGCTGGCCATGGCGGGAACGCTCGCGCAGACCGGTACGGTGCAAGCGGCGACGCGAGCGGCGGGGCAGTGCGGCGGCAACGTCGCGGACTACACGTACCCGGCGCGGGCGTTCCAGTTCGATGGTGCGATCAGCAAGTG
>NZ_JBHXEM010000247.1:0-4899 GCF_042724755.1 Kitasatospora sp. NPDC127067
GGCCGACACCCCGAGCGGCGGACGGTTCCGGATGCTGGAGACGGTCCGCGAGTTCGGCGCGGCCGAGCGGACGAAGGCGCGCTGGCAGTCCTGTGCGCCGCCCCGGAACCGTTGCTCGCCGGTGTGGCCGAGGCGGTGGCCGGCTACCGGTGGGAGCGCGCCCGGGAGACGGAGCGGGCGACCGCCTCGGCGCGGCGGACGCTGGCGGCCGTCGAGGCGCTGCCGGTGCCCTGGCTGCGGGTGCTCGCGCTCGCCCGCCTCGGCGAACTGCACCTGCAGGGCGAGCGCGGCGCCGAGGCGCTGCCGCTGCTGCGTGCGGCGATGGCCGAGCTGGACCGGCTCGGCGACTGGAGCGACATGCTGGGCCTGCGCTGGGGCATGGTGATCGGCAGTCTGCAGGCCGGGGACCCGGACGGTGCCGAACACTGGCTGGAGCTGGCGGTGCGGCACCGGCCGGCCGATGCCGTCGACCTGCTCACCCCCGAGCTGGGCGCCCGGGCGGAGATCGCCCTCGCCCGGGGCGAGGTGCGGACCGGGCTGGCGCTGTGGCGGCGGTCCGTCGCCATGGTCGCGCGTGCCGCGGAGCCGCCCGCGGAACTGCTCGCCCGCGGTGCGGAGCCGCCCGCGGAGCCCCTCCCCGACCCGTCCTGGGCGCTGGAGCTGGTGGCGGCCTGCGTGGCCGCGCACGCCCGGCACGGCGAGCCGGACCGGGTGGCCGCCCTGGCCGCCGGACTCCCGGAGCGGCTGGCCGAACTGCTCGACCGGCCGGCCGCCCTGGTGGAGGGCCCGCTCGCCGGGGCGCTGCTGCTGGCACTCGGCCTGGCGGCGCTGGACCGGGGCGCCCGCGACGGCGATCCCGAGCGGACCAGGGCGGGCGTGCGGCTGGTCGTGCTGGCCGAGCGGTTCCGCTGCCTGCGCAACTTCCGGCCGACCATGGGCTCGGCGGAGGCCCGGGCCGAGGCCGAGCGGGCCGACCCGGGGGAGTGCCGTCGGGCGATCGCCGAGTACGGGGCGGCGGACCGCACCGCCCTGGCGGCCGAGGCCCGTCGGCTGGCGGGCGTCCGACCGTGCGGTCCGGACGCCTGAGACCCGGACCGCCGCGACGGCAGCCGCTCAGAGCCGCACCGGCAGCCGCAGCAGGTGGAAGCCGTCGGCCGGCCAGTGGCCGAACTCCAGCTCGTCCCGGGCGACCCCCAGCGCCGCCTCCGGCCGCCGGATCACCACCTGCTCCAGCACCACCGAGGTGACCAGCCGGCCGAGGGCCGCGCCCAGGCAGTAGTGCGCGCCGTGGCCGAACGCCAGGTGGCCGTCGCCACGTCCGAACTCCCGGGCGATGTCGAGGCGTTCGGGCGCCTCGCCGTACTCCTGCGGGTCGTGGTCGGCGGCCAGCAGGGCGACGGTGACCGGGTCGCCGGCGCGCAGCGCCGTCCCGGCGAACTCGAAGTCCTCGGCCGCGTACAGGGTCGCGCCGATCCGGACCAGGGTGATGTGGCGCAGCAGTTCGGGGACGGCCCGCTCCAGCAGCTTCGGCTCGGCGCGCAGCCGGGCCAGCTGGTCGGGGTGGTCGAACAGGGCGAGCAGGCCGTGGGCGAGGAACAGGGCGGGCGGGGTGATGCCGGTGTTGATCAGCAGGACGACGATCGAGATCAGGTCGTCCTCGTCCAGCGGCTGCTCGCCCTCGCGGGTGTCGTGCACCAGGGCGGAGACGAGGTCCTCGGTGCGCTCGGAGCGGCGGCGGGCGACCAGTTCCCTGACGTGGTCGACGATGCCGACCAGGCCCTCGATCATCCGGCTGCCGTCGCCGTACGCGAAGTCGCGGATCCAGTCGCAGACCCGGGGCCGGTCGGCCTCCTCGACGCCGACCAGCTCGCAGACCAGGTGGGTGGTCAGCGGGTAGGCGAACTCGCCCAGCAGGTCGGCCGGTTCGTCCCGGGCGGCGAGGCCGGCCAGCAGCTCGTCGGCGGTGCGCTCGACGAAGCCCCGCAGGGCGGCGATCCGGCGGGCGGTGAAGGCGCGGGTCAGCGGTGCGCGGCGGCGGGCGTGCTCCTCGCCGTCGAACAGCGCGAGGTGGCCGGAGAGGTACTTGGCGTACTCGGCCGGGAAGCCGTCGAAGGCGGCGGCCATCAGTTCGTCCTGCGGGTCGGATTCTGCGCCGGCCGGGGCGGCGATGCCCGTGCGGTCCCGGACCAGCCGCGGTTCGGTGAGGGCGGCCTTGACGTCGGCGTAGCGGGTGACCAGCCGGACCGGGGTGTCCAGGCCGGGCAGGACGACCTGGGGCAGTTCGCGCTGTCCGCGGAAGCGGGCGTAGGCGCCGGCGGGGTTCTCGATGTCCTCGGGGGTGAGCCGGACGGGGGTGGTGGTCATGCCGGGTGCTCCTTCAGCGCTCTGCCGCCTCGTGGCGGGCTTTCCGATGGCCAAAAGCTTGCCGGGGTCCGCCTTCAAGGCGGTTTCAGCACGGTTTCAGTCGCCCGGGGGCGGCGGGCCGGGCGGCGAGCCGGGTGGCGGGTCCGAGGACGAATCGAGCGGCAACGGATCGAGCAGTGGAATTGAACGCGTTCAGAAGAGTGGGCTAGGCTGGTTCCGAGGAGCCGAGGCACGAGGGGGAGCCCATGAAGGTCGTCATTCCCGGCGGATCGGGTGCGCTCGGGGCGCTGCTCGACCGGAGCCTGACCGCCGCCGGACACGAGGTCGTCGTACTGAGCCGCAGGCCCGCCGGGCCCCGGGAGGTCGGCTGGGACGGGCGGACCCTCGGCGCCTGGGCGGCGGAGATCGACGGCGCCGACGTCGTGCTCAACCTCGCCGGGAGCAGCATCAACTGCCGCTACACGGAGGCGAACCGGCAGGAGATGATGGACTCCCGGGTGCGGTCGACCCGCGTCGTCGGCGAGGCCGTCGCGGCCGCCCGCCGCCCGCCCGCGTCCTGGCTCCAGATGAGCACCGCCACCGTCTACGCCCACCGCCACGACGCCCCCAACGACGAGCGGGACGGCGTGATCGGCGGCAGCGAGCCCGACGCCCCGCCCGCCTGGCGGCACAGCATCGACGTCGCCCGGGCCTGGGAGCGTACCCAGGCGGAGGCCGACACCCCGCACACCCGCCGGGTCGCGCTGCGCACCGCCGCCGTCCTCGGCCCCGAACGCGGCGGCTCCCTCGACGCGCTCTCCTGGCTGGCCCGGCTCGGCGCCGGCGGCCCCGTCGCGGGCGGCGCCCAGTACGTCTCCTGGATCCACGAGCGGGACTTCGCCCGCGCCGTCGAGTTCCTGATCGCCCGCGAGGACCTCACCGGCCCGGTCAACCTCGCCGCCCCGAACCCGCTGCCCCAGCGCGAGTTCATGCGCGAGCTGCGGGCCGCCTGGGGCATGCCGCTGGCCCTGCCCGCCACCCGCTGGATGGCCGAGCTGGGCGCCTTCGCGCTGCGCTCCGACACCGAGTTGCTGCTGAAGAGCAGGCGCGTCGTCCCGACCCGCCTGCTCGACGCCGGCTTCGCCTTCGACCACCCGAGCTGGCCGGAGGCCGCCCGCAACCTCGTCCGGCGGCTGCGCGGGCGGTAGCCCGCCGTCGAAGCGCGGCGCCGAGGCTTCGTCACGGGGCCGTCACAGCTCTGCGCCGACGCTTGCCCGGGCCCGGCGGCTCCCGGGAGCGTGGAGCCACACACCGGGGACAGCAGGGGGCGGGATGCGGACGGTACGGCTGGCGTTCTTGCGGCAGTGGGGAGGCAACATCGGGATCGGCCTCGCGCTGGCCGTGGTGGCCATGCTCGCGCTGGTCGGATCCGGTGCCACCGGCCCGGGCGAGGCCACCCTGATCGGGGCGCTGATCGCCGTCACGGTGGCCGTCGCGGTGCCGCACACCTGCTGGCTGCGGGAGGACGAGCAGGGCCTCACCCTGGTCCGGCTGCTGGTTCCGCGCCGCTACCCCTGGTCGGAGATCCGCGGCCTGGCCATGGAGTTCGGGGAGGAGGTCGAGACCAGCGGCCACCACGTCACCCTGCGGCTGCGCCTCGCGGACCCGCCGGGCCGATTCTGGGGCCCGCAGCTCGGCCGGATCGACGTCACCGGGGACGACCTGCCGCGCGGCACCGAACCGCGCGCCCTCGCCGAGCTGTTCGCCGTGTTCGGCCGGCGCGGACTTCCCGTCGACCGGCCGGAGTTCGCGAACGAGGTGCTCCACGTCCGCGGGCTGCCGCCGCTGCCGTCCCGGCCGGTGCGCACCGTGCCGGCCGGGCCTGTGCCCACGGCGGCCCAGGCCTACGCGGACGCCCCGGGCGTCGAGGAGGAGGGGAAGGACCTGGCCGCCAGCCGCAGCACCGCCAAGAGCCCGCCCCGCAAGCGGCGGCGAGTACCTGCTGCGCACCGCCGCCCGGGCCGACCGCCTGGCGCTGGCGGACGGTGACGAGGACACGGGGCAGGTCGTGGGGGCACGGATCGCGGCCGGGAACCTGACCGAGCACGACGGCGTCACCGCCGACGGCGACGACGCGCGCGCATACGTCCGCCAGCAGTACCTGGACTGGCGCCGGACCTCCGCCCGAGTGCGGCGCGGAGAGCGAAGCAGATGATCCGTGAGCATTTCTGACGATACGTCATCCTGTGCGGACCCGGACTTCCGTGCGCGGGAGGCGGGCGTGCCCGGACGCGTGGGTGCGAGTGCGAACGGCATGCTAGCTTCCCGGCATGGGGCGATGCAGGGCGCGTGGGGTGGCGGCACGGTCGGCGGTCGAGGGGATGCGGGAGCTCGCGGGGGCGGGGTTGACGGCTTCGGAGGTCTTCCGGCGGGCGGATGAACTGCTGCGCCCGGTGCTGGAGTTCGACGCGGTGTGCTGGCACACGGCGGACCCCGCCACCGGGCTGGTGAACTCGGTGCAGAGCGAGGACCTCGCCCTCGACGAGTTCGAGCACG
>NZ_JBHXEM010000248.1:0-4817 GCF_042724755.1 Kitasatospora sp. NPDC127067
GAGATCACCACGGGGATCTCGAAGGCGTGGTGGTCCCGGACCGGTGCGGCGAAGGCGGGCGCGTCGTCGTCGAACTGCCGGGCGAAGTTCCCGGCGAAGAAGGTGAAGAAGGCGATCACGAGGGCGACGGCGCCCAGCACCGTCGCCGCGCGGCCCGGTGGCTGGTCGCGGATCGGGACGGGTGCCAGGGCGCGGGCGAGGTCGGAGACGATCTGGCGGGTCCGGTGGTCGCCGCTCCCCTGCGAGGGCCGGGTGGTGACCCGCGTCCTCCCCGCGTGGTACACGGCCGGGACGCCGCGGACCTGGTCGGTGAGCCCGCAGTTCGGGCAGGGGTGCAGGGCGGGCGGCGGCGGTACGGGTGTGGCGTGGTAGGGCCCCATCGCGGTCTCCCCCCGGGGTGGCGTCCGGCCGGGGCGGCCGTCCGTCCGTACCGGCTTGGGACGCCGTGCCGGACGCGGTGGTTGCGGCCGACTCCCGCTGCCTGTCCGCCTGTTGGGGACGGGGATGGGGACGGGGACGGGGACAGGGACAGGGACAGGGACAGGGACAGGGACAGGGAAGGGGTCGGGCGGGTCAGCCCTCGGCGGGCGTCGGCTGCGGACGCCAGCCGAGCGCGGGCCCGAGCCGGGTCGCCAGGTCGGTGAGGATCTGCACGTAGTCCTCGTGTTCGAAGGTGAACGGCAGGGCGAAGGCGACCTCGTCCACCTCGCGGTAGCCGGCGTGGGCGTGCAGCCGTTCGACGAGTTCCTCGGTCGTCCCGACCAGGTCGGGGGCGAACAGCAGCCGGGCCGGGCCCTGCGGGGCGTGGGTGCGCGGGGTGCGGGCGAGGGCGTACGCCCGGTACTTGGCGCGCTGCTCGGGGGTGGCGCTGTCGGTGGGGATGACCACCAGGCCGTGGGAGACCCGGGCGCGCTCGCCGTCGGGGTGGCGCTCGCGGAAGGCGCGGATCTGGGCGGCCTGGATGGCGGCGAAGTCGAGTGGGCCCTCCTCGCTCTCCGGCCTCACCACGCTGCTGGTGAGCAGGTTGAGCCCCTGCTCGCCGGCCCAGCGGGCCGAGCGCAGGCTGCCGGCGCCGTACCAGAGCCGGGACGCCAGGCCGGGGGAGTGCGGCTGGACGCGGCGGGAGTACACCTCGATGCCCTCGGTGCCGGCGAAGTCGGAGGCGTCCTCGCCGCGGACCAGGGCGAGCAGCCGTTCGGCGCGCCGGGGGCTGAAGTCCTCCTGCTCGCCGGTGTCCGGGTAGAGCGCGCCGCGCACCTGCTCGTAGTGGGTGGGCGGGCCGACGCTGAAACCGGGGTTGAGCCGGCCGCCGGAGAGCACGTCCACGGTGGCCAGGTCCTCGGCGAGCCGCAGCGGGTTCTCCCAGCCGAGCGGGGTGACGGCGGTGCCGAGCTGGATGCGGCTGGTGCGCTGGGTGGCGGCGGCGAGGACGGCGATCGGGGAGGAGATGCCGTACTGGAGGTGGCGGTGGCGCAGCCAGGCGCTGTCGAAGCCGAGCCGCTCGCCGAGGGTGATGAGGTCGAGGGTGGACTCGTGGCCGCAGCGGGGGTCCGCCTCGTCGAAGAGCCCGATGGTCAGGAAGCCGAGTTTCCGCAGCGGGCGAGGGGTCGGCGACATGGTGGGCTCCGCGGGGGTGAGGGGCGGCGGGGTGAGGGCCGGTCGAGATGGTGCGTTTCGAACGTAAGCGGCCGCCGCGCCGTCCGACAAGATCGACGCACGATCCGGTCACCGGCCCGCAACACGGCGCAACGCGGGTGTCACGTGCGGCGGCTCCCACCCCGGTGGGCAGGGTGGGAGCCGCCGTGATACGGGTCGCGCCCCGGCTGTGCTCGGGCCGCGTCCGGGCCGCCTCCGGAGGCTGTCAGCAGCTGCGCAGCTCCGGGCTCTGGTTGCGGATCTGGTTGTGCAGCGAGGTGAACTCGCGGTACGCCGCGCCGTCCTCGGCGCCGGGGCGGAAGGCGCCGACGCGGTGGCAGTTGACGAAGGCGAGCTTCACCCCGAAGTGGCTCTCCAGGCTGCCCCGGATCGCGTTGCTGGCGAGCGCGCGCAGCAGCTGGGCGCGCTGCTCGTCGCTGGGCGTGGCGTTGTCGGTGGTGAACTCCTCCTGGCCGGTGGCGAGTTCGGTGCTGAGCCCGGACACGACCTGGTAGGCGTACGGGAGGGAGGTGCGGACGGTCTCGAGGAAGTCGGCCTCGTCGACGCGGCCCTGCTGGGCCTGGGCGAGGAGGGCGGGGGAGACGTCGAGCGACATGGAGGTCCTCTTTCGGGGATGCGTGGGCTTCGGCCGCTGGCGGGCAGCGGTGACCGGCGGAACGGGCAGCGCTCACCCGCACCGGTTATCGAAGATGAAAACCATTGCAAGAAAGACTCTCCCGGTCACCCCGACGCCCTGTCAAGCGCCGCCCCCCGAAGGACTGACGGCGGGCGGCACCGGCAGGTGGCCGACCTTGATCACGAACACCGCGATCGCCACCGCCAGCGCCGCGAAGACCAGGCCCATCTGGAACGCGCTGGCGATGCCGTGCACCAGCACCTGCGAGGAGTACGGCGCCGGGAGCCGGCCGGTGGCCCGGAACTGGGCGAGCTGCTGCGGGGTGGCCTGTCGCAGGAACGCCCCGGCCTGCTGCCGGGCCTCGTTGCGGCTGGCCGTGCCGAACACCGTGACCAGGATCGACAGGCCGAGCGAGCCGCCCACCTGCTGGGTGGTGTTGAGCATGCCGGTGGCCGCGCCGGTCTCGTGCGGGGCGACGTGGGAAACGGCGGTCAGCATCACCGGGACGAAGATCGAGCCCATGCCGAAGCCGAACAGCAGGGTCGGGCCGAGGATGCCGCCGACGTAGGTGCTGTCGATGTCGATCTGCGTCGCCCAGACCACCCCGCTCAGCACCAGCAGCGAGCCGGTCACCAGGAAGGGCTTGGGGCCCCAGCGCAGCTGGTTGCGGGCGGCGAACTGGGCGGCGGCGATGATCGCCACGCTGATCGGCAGGAACGCGAAGCCGGCCCGCAGCGGGCTGAAGCCGAGGATCTCCTGCACGAACAGGGTGATGAAGAAGAAGATGCTGAACATCGTCGCGGCCACGCAGAGCATCAGCCCGTACGCGCCCGAGCGGTTGCGGTCGCGGAACAGGTGCAGCGGGGTGATCGGCTGCGGCACCCGCCGCTCGTTGAACAGGAACGCGACCAGCAGTGCGGCGGCGAGGCTGAAGGCGGTCAGCGTCACGGGGTCCGTCCAGCCGTGGTCGGAGGCACGGATGAAGCCGTACACCAGCGAGACCATGCCCGCCGTGGCGGTGAAGGCGCCGGTCAGGTCGAAACGCCCCGGGTGCCGCTCGGACTCGTTGATGTACAGCGGCGCCAGCAGCGCGATCGCGATGCCGATCGGCACATTGACGAAGAACACCCAGCGCCAGGACAGCCAGGAGGTCAGCATGCCGCCGAGCAGCAGCCCGATCGCGCCACCGGCCCCGGCCACGGCCGAGAACACCCCGAAGGCCCGGTTGCGCTCCGGGCCCTCCTTGAAGTTGGTGGCGATCAGCGCCAGTGCGGTCGGCGAGGCGATGGCGCCGCCCAGGCCCTGGAGCGCCCGGGCCGCCAGCAGCCAGGCCGAGGACTGCGCGACGCCGCCCAGCAGCGAGGCCAGGCTGAACACCAGCACGCCGACCATGAACACCCGCCGCCGCCCGAGGATGTCGCCGGCGCGCCCGCCGAGCAGCAGCAGCCCGCCGAAGGTGAGCGTGTAGGCGTTGATCACCCAGGACAGTTCGGTGGTGTTGAACCCCAGCGCCGACTGGATGTGCGGCAGCGCGATGTTCACGATCGTGATGTCCAGGGTACCGATCAACCGATCCGGTGCGGTGATCGTACAGGCGGTCGGCGGCGAAGTGGAAGATCCCGTCCTGGCGGGGGACGGCAGTACGCCCCGTCCCGGTAGTGGGTCGGAGGAATCGGCGCGCACAGCACGCGACGCGCAAGATGGCCCGCCGACCTGCGGAGACGTTCGAGGTAAGCACCGCCCCCAGGCTTTTGAGGACACGCCGTCAAGCGCAAGCTCCCTTGCATGAGAAGAGCCGGCTCGGGCTGCTTGGTGGTCTTGGCGAGTCGGGACCGATGGCGCGGGGCATCTCAAGGTTTGACCCGGTTCGACAGGGTCTCGCCGTATCGATGCTGACCCTTTGCTGACTTCTGTGAGTGGCCGTCAGATCAATCCCTTGGCCCTCGTAGTATGGGCATTGGCAACCGGGCCAAGCGGTCCTAACAGAAGCCGACGCGGGCGTGACTGTCGAGCTTGGTGCTCGTTGGTCGGTGCGTGGGGAAGAGGGTGTCTCGTCCGTGGGTCGTGTCGGACGAACTGTGGGGACTGATCGAGCCGTTGCTGCCGCCGGAGCCGCCGAAGCTGAAGCCGGGGCGTCCTCGGGTGCCGGACCGGCAGGCCCTGTGCGGGATCCTGTTCGTGCTGCACACCGGAATCCAGTGGGAATACCTGCCGCAGGAGCTGGGCTTCGGCTCGGGCATGACCTGCTGGCGGCGCCTGGCGGCCTGGAACGAGGCCGATGTGTGGGACAGGCTCCATCTGGTCCTGCTGCGAAAGCTGCGGTCCGCCCGGCAGCTCGACTGGTCCAGGGCGCTGATCGACTCCACCCATGTCCGGGCCGCTCGACGGGGCCCAAAAGCGGGCCCGGCCCGGTCGACCGCGCTCGACCGGGCAGCAAGCACCACGTCCTCGTCGACGGCCGGGGCATCCCGCTCGCGGTGTCACTGACCGGCGGCAACCGCAACGATGTCACCCAGCTGCTGCCCCTGCTCGCGAAGGTCCCCGC
>NZ_JBHXEM010000249.1:0-4643 GCF_042724755.1 Kitasatospora sp. NPDC127067
GTGGTCTGGGGGGTTTTTTTTTGTTAAAACCCCACCCCCCGGCCCCAGACCCCCCCCACGGCCTGCCCCCCGCCCCTCCCGCACCGACTGGTGGGGAGCGGCGGCTCTCGGACGTCCCGGGCGGCGCGCGGCCGACGGGACGGTCAGGGGTGCCGGGCCGGCTCGGCCGGACCGCCGCCGGAGGGGGCGGTGCCTGACCGGCCGGTGCCTGACGCGGCCCCGCCCGGCTGGGTCCCGCCCGGCTGGGTCCCGCCGGACGGGGTCCCGCCGGACCGGCCGTCGCCCGCCGGGGCGCCGCCGGGCGGGGCCGCCTCCTCCCGCAGGGCCGCCGTCTCGGACTTCAGGATCCGCATCGACTTCCCCAGTCCGCGCGCCATGTCGGGCAGCTTCTTGGAGCCGAACAGCAGCACCAGCACGGCCACCGTCACCAGCACGTGCCAGGGTTCCAGACCATTGCGCAGCATCGCCGCCTCACCCGGCCTTTCATCGTCGTGACCGGGCCGTCCGTTCGGCGGCCCGGTCGTCTCGGGGTGGTTTGGGTGACTTCACCGTAAAGCTTGACTGATTTTTCAGTCAATGCGAGAGTTCAGTCTCGGTGATGCCGGACGACCCCGTCCACCGGGACGACCTCGTCCACCGCCCAACCGGCGCCGCGCGACCGCTCCCCCGGAGCCCGCCCCTCCCGCCGAACCGGAACCACCCCCAGCCCCACCGGAGTCCAGCGTGTCCCAGCCCTCCCTCGCCCGCCGCACGGTACTGCGCTCGCTCGCCGGCGTCGGCGCGATCGCCCTCGGTGCGACCGCCTGCGCCGCCTCCGGCGACGACCCGGCCGACTCCGCGGCCACGGCCTCCGGCGCCCCCGGCCAGGCGTCGACGCAAGCGCCCGCACAGCCCCCCGCGTCCACCCCCGCCCCGGCACCCGCCCGCGGACGCCGGCTCGGCGGCGAGTGGGAGAAGCACGAGCGGACCTTCATGGCCTGGCCCGCCTCCGAGAACGTCTGGGGCGAGCAGCTCGGGGCCGTCCGCCGGGACATCGCCTCGGTGGCCAGGGCCATCGGCGAGCGCGAACCGGTGGTCCTGCTCGTCCGCCCCGGCCAGGAGGCCTCGGCCCGCAACGCCTGCGGCTCGGACGTCGAGCTGCTCTCCGTCCCCGTGGACGACCTGTGGGCCCGCGACACCGTCCCGGTCTTCGTGGAGGAGGGCGGAAAGGTCCAGGGCGTCGACTTCAACTTCAGCGGCTGGGGCGGCAAGCAGGAGCACACCAACGACGGCCGGATCGCCCGCACCGTCCTGGAGAAGTACGGGATCGAGCGGATCGAGACCCCGGTCACCGCCGAGGGCGGCTCCTTCGAGACCGACGGCGAGGGCACGCTGCTGGTCACCGAGAGCTCCGTGGTCAACGAGAACCGCAACCCGGGCCGCACCCGCGACGAGATCGAGGCGGAACTCAAGCGGGTGCTGGGCCTCACCAAGGTGATCTGGCTCGCGGGCGTCAAGGGCAAGGACATCACCGACGCCCACGTCGACTGCCTCGCCCGCTACGCCGCCCCCGGGGTCGTCCTGCTGGATCGGGCCTTCCCCGGCACCCCGCCGGACGTCTGGTCCCGCTCCGCCGACCAGGCCCGCGCCGTCCTCGCCGAGGCCACCGACGCCGCCGGCCGGAAGCTCAAGGTGATCGAGATCGGCCAGCCCGACCCGGACAGGATCACCGGCCGGGGCGACGCCTTCGTCTCCTCGTACATGAACTTCTACATCGGCAACAAGGGCGTCTACCTGCCGAAGTTCGGTGACGCCAAGGCCGACGGCCACGCCCAGGAGGTCTTCAGGGACCAGTTCCCGGGCCGCGAGATCGTCCCCCTGCCGATCGACACCATCGCCGGCGGCGGGGGCGGCATCCACTGCGCCACCCACGACCAGCCCGCCGGCTGACCCCGTCCCGCACCCGCCCCCCGCCGTCCCGCACCGTCCCGCACCGAGGGAGAACGGAACCCCTGTGCAGCTGACCCCCACCGAACGCGACCGGCTGCTGATCTTCACGGCCGCCGAACTCGCCCGCGCCCGCCGCGCCCGCGGCCTGCGGCTCAACGTCCCCGAGGCCGTGGCACTCATCGCGGACACCGTCTGCGAGGCCGCCCGCGACGGCCTCCGACTGGCCGAGGCCGTCCGACGGGGACGCTCCGTCCTCGCCGCCGCCGATGTGCTGCCCGGCGTCCCCGACCTGGTCACCGAGATCCAGGTCGAGGCCGTCTTCGAGGACGGCACCCGGCTCGCCGTCATCGCCGACCCGTTCGGCGGCGGCACCCTCGGCGCGGCCGCGCCCGGCGCCGTCCTCCACCACGGCGACCCCGGCGACGGCACGAGCGGCCACGGCGACGGCCGCGCCGCGCCCGGGCCGGAGGCCGTGCACACCCTCGCCGTGCGCAACACCGCGGACGTGCCGATCTCGGTCACCTCGCACTTCCACTTCTTCGAGGTCAACCCGCGGCTGGTCTTCGACCGCGCCGCCGCCTACGGCACCCACCTCGCGGTACCGGCCGGCTCCTCGGTGCGCTTCGACCCCGGCGCCACCGTCGAGGTCGACCTGGTGCCGATCGGCGGCGGGCGCGTCGCGATCGGTTTCGCGGGGCTCGTGGACGGCCCGCTGGACTCGCCGCGGGCACGGCAGGAGGCGCTGCGCCGGGCGGCCGAGCAGGGCTACCTCGGAGCGGCCGAACAGGGCTGCCCCGGAGCCGCCGAGCAGGGCCGCCCCGGAGCAGTCGACGACGGGCAGGAGAACCAGCCGTGAGCAGCAGCATCGAAGCGTCCGAGTACACCGCCGTGCACGGCCCGCGCGCCGGGGACCGGGTCCGGCTCGGCGACAGCGGTCTGGTCGTCCGGGTCGAGTCCGACTCCCAGCGGCCGGGCGACGAGTTCCTCGTCGGCTTCGGCAAGACCGCCCGCGACGGCCTGCACCTCAAGGCCGCCGCCGTCCGGGACACCTGCGACCTCGTCATCAGCAACGTGCTGGTGATCGACGCGATCCAGGGCATCCGCAAGACCTCGATCGGCATCCGGGAGGGCCGGATCGCCTCCATCGGGCGGGCCGGCAACCCGGACACCCTGGACGGCGTGGACGTGGTCGTCGGCACCGGGACGGCCATCGTCTCCGGCGAGGGCCTGATCGCCACCGCCGGCGCCATCGACACCCATGTCCACCTGATGTCCCCGCGGATCATGGAGGCCTCGCTGGCCTCCGGCGTCACCACCATCATCGGCCAGGAGTTCGGCCCCGCCTGGGGCGTCGGCGTCAACTCGCCCTGGGCACTGCGCCACGCCTTCAACTCCTTCGACGCCTGGCCCGTCAACATCGGCTTCCTGGGCCGAGGTTCGTCCTCCCACCCCGCCCCGCTCGTCGAAGCCCTCGCCGAGGGCGGGGCCTGCGGCTTCAAGGTGCACGAGGACATGGGCGCGCACACCCGCGCCCTGGACACCGCGCTGTCCGTCGCCGAGGCTCATGACGTCCAAGTGGCCCTGCACACCGACGGGTTGAACGAGTGCCTCTCGGTCGAGGACACCCTGAGCGTCCTCGACGGGCGGACCATCCACGCCTTCCACATCGAGGGCTGCGGCGGTGGGCACGTCCCCAACGTGCTGAAGATGGCCGGCGTGCCGAACGTCATCGGCTCCTCCACCAACCCCACCCTGCCCTTCGGGCGGGACGCGGTGGCCGAGCACTACGGCATGATCGTCTCCGTCCACGGGCTCAAGACCGACCTGCCCGGCGACGCCGCGATGGCCCGCGACCGCATCCGGGCCGGCACCATGGGCGCCGAGGACGTCCTGCACGACCTCGGGGCCATCGGCATCACCTCCTCCGACGCCCAGGGCATGGGCCGGGCCGGCGAGACGGTGCGCCGCACCTTCGCCGTGGCCGGGAAGATGAAGGCCGAGCGCGGCCCGCTGGAGGGCGACGGCCCGGACGACGACAACGAGCGCGTGCTGCGCTACATCGCCAAGCTCACCGTCAACCCGGCCATCGCCCACGGCCTCTCCCACGAGGTCGGCTCGATCGAGGTCGGCAAGCTCGCCGACATCGTGCTGTGGCAGCCGGCCTCCTTCGGCGCCAAACCGCAGCTGGTCCTCAAGGCGGGCTTTCCCGCCTACGGCGTCACCGGCGACCCCAACGCCGCCACCGAGACCTGCCAACCGCTCGTTCTGGGGCCCCTGTTCGGCGCTCACGGCGCCACCCCGGCCGACCTCTCCGTCGCCTTCACCAGCCGCGCCGCCGCCGAGTCCGGCACCCGGGACCGCCCCTACGACACCATGACCACCCGGCGCCGTCGCGTCGCCGTCCGCCACACCCGCGGGATCGGCCCGCGCGACATGGTCCGCAACACCCGCCTCGGCGAGGTCCTCGTCGACTCGCGCGAGGGTCTCGTCACCCTCGACGGCACGCCGCTGCGGTCCTCCCCCGCCGAGGAAGTCCCGCTGAACCGGCTCTACTTCCTCTGAGTCGCCCGCACTCCGCCGGCCTCCGTCGGGCAGCCGCCCGCCGGCCGAGGAGGGCCCGCACAGCGCCGCCCCGGGCCCCCCCGTGCCCGGGGGCGGTGTGTTATTAACATAAGTCGCGGCCGGAGGGTTTGGGGGTGTAGATGTAGGTGGGG
>NZ_JBHXEM010000250.1:0-4569 GCF_042724755.1 Kitasatospora sp. NPDC127067
CCTCCACCAGGCGTTCGAAGGGGACGTCCTGGTTGGTATACGCGTCCAGTGCGCGGCCCTTGACCTGTCGGAGCAGCTCACGGACCGTCGGGTCGCCGCCGAGGTCGGCGCGCAGGACGAGGTTGTTCAGGAAGAACCCGACCAGCTCCTCGGTCTCCGGCCGGTTCCGTCCCGCGATCGGCACGCCGACCGCCACGTCGGACTGCCCCGAGTACGTGGAGAGCAGCACCTGGAACAAGCCGAGCATCACCATGAACAGCGTGCAGTCCTCGCACCGCGCCAGCCCCCGCAGCCCACCGGTCACCTCGGCCGGCACCGCGAACTCAAAGCTCGACCCACGCCCCGACCGCACCGAAGGCCGCGGCCGGTCCGTCGGCAGCTCCAACGGCTCCAGACCCGCCAACGCCTCACGCCAGTAGGCCAATTGGGGATCAACTGCCGATTCCCGCAGCCGGTCCCGTTGCCAGATCGCAAAGTCGCCGTACTGGACCGGCAGCGCCGCAAGGTCGGGGGCGCGCCGCTCGCACTCGGCCGTGTACAGCTCGGACAGCTCCTCCGAGACCAGCCGCATGGACCAGCCGTCGGACACGATGTGGTGCAGCACGACGAGGAGCAGGGTCTCGTCCTCGCCGACCCGTACCAGCACCGCCCGCACCGGCGGTCCAGCGGCGAGGTCCATCGGCCGGAACGCCTCGCGCCGCACCACCTCCAGCGGGTCGGCCCCGCCGTCGAGCCGCGTCAGCGCGAAGCCGCCGGGCTCGTCCACGATCTGGCGTGCGTCGCCGTCCGGGCCTGCCACGAACCGTGTCCGCAGCACCTCGTGCCGCTCGACGAGCTGCGCGAACGCCCGCTCCAGCGCACCCGCGTCGACGGTGCCGTGCAGCCGTACGGCCAGGGGCAGCAGGTACTCGGCGGAGCCGGCCAGCAGCTGGTCGAGGAACCAGAGCCGCTGCTGCCCGAAGGACAGGGGCGGTTCACTGCCCACGGCCCTCGGCGCCAACGGGGCGGGGTCCGCCTCCCGGGGTGCGCCGGCCAGGTGTGCGGCGAGGCCGGCCACCGTCGGCCGGGCGAAGAGGTCACGTACCGGCACGTCCACGTCCACCTTGCTCGCCAGGCCGTTGACGACACGCATCGCGAGGAGCGAATGGCCGCCGAGTTCGAAGAAGTTGTCGTGGATGCCGACCCGGTCGACGCCGAGCACATCGGCCCAGACCCGGGCCACCACCCGCTCCACCGGGGTGCGCGGGGCGACGTACGGCTCGCCCGGTTCGGGCCGTTCGGCGTCGGGGACGGGCAGGGCCTTGCGGTCCACCTTCCGGTTCGCCGTCAGCGGCAGCCGGTCGAGGAGGACGACAGCACCGGGCACCATGTACTCGGGCAGGCTCCGCGCGCACCATGCCCGCAGCTCGGACACGTCCGGGCCGTGGGCGGCGTCCTGGGCCGTCACGCAGTAGGCCACCAACCGCTTCACCCCGGGAACGTCCTCGCGCACGATGACCACGCACGAGGTCATGGCCGGGTGCTCCATCAGCGCCGACTCGACCTCGCCGAGCTCGATGCGGATGCCCCGGACCTTGACCTGGTGATCGATGCGGCCGAGGAAGTCGAGCGTGCCGTCGGGCAGCCACCGTACGAGGTCACCGGTGCGGTACATCCGGGTTCCCCGCGGGCCGTAGGGGTCGGGTACGAAGCGTTCGCCCGTCAGCTCCGGGCGGCGCAGATAGCCGTGGGCGAGGCCTGTGCCCGCCGCGTACAGCTCGCCGGCCACGCCGGGCGGGACGAGTCGGCGGTGCCGGTCCAGGACGTACAGGCGGGTGTTGCCGACGGGGCGGCCGATGGGTGCGACGCTCGGCCACTGCCCCACATCGGCGGGCAGCAGGTGGTCGGTGACGCCGTGGGTCTCGGTCGGGCCGTACCCGTTGTGCAGGGCGCACCAGGGGTGGCGGGTGTGGAAGCTGCGGGCCGAGTCGCCGAGGACGTGGGTGTCGCCGCCCTGGGCGATCACGCGCAGCTCCGGGAGCACGGCTCCGGTCGCGTTGGCCGCCTTGTAGAACTCCTCCAGGACGAGGTTCGGGGCGTTGAGCTCGTGGATGCCGTACCGCTCCAGCCAGCGCACCAGGTCGACCGGGTCGGTGCGGACGCTCTCGGGGGCGACGACCAGGCACTTGCCGTACAGGAGCGCGCTGAGGATCTCGTAGGGGGCGATGTCGAAGCTGATGGTCGCGAACTGGGCGACCCTGCCGTGCGGTTCACCGGGCGTTGCCGAGCGCAGCCAGGACGTCAGATTCACCAGGCCGGTCCCCGGCATCACCACACCCTTGGGACGACCGGTGGATCCCGAGGTGTACATCACGTAGAAGGGGGTGTCCTGGGTGAGGGGCCCGAGGCGCTCACCGTCGTCCGGGTCGGTCGACGGGCCGGCGGCCAGCTCCGTCGCGCACTCCGGGTCGTCCAGGACGATCCGGAGCGGCCCTGCGGGGAGCGCGCTCCGGACGGCGGCATGGGTGAGGATGCAGGCCGGCCGGGCGTCCTCGATCATGTAGGCGA
This sequence comes from Kitasatospora sp. NPDC127067, assembly GCF_042724755.1. Classification (NCBI taxonomy): domain Bacteria; kingdom Bacillati; phylum Actinomycetota; class Actinomycetes; order Kitasatosporales; family Streptomycetaceae; genus Kitasatospora; species Kitasatospora sp. NPDC127067. The sequence continues at coordinate 2,548 of NZ_JBHXEM010000250.1, forward strand.
TCCGGGCGGCCGGGTACTGGACGTCGATCGGCAGGTAGGCGGCGCCGGTCTTGGCCACCCCGAGGAGGGCGGCGATCAGATCGACGGACTTGGGCAGAGCCAAGGCCACCACGCCTCCCGGTCCGGCGCCGGTGGCGATGAGGCGGTGGGCGATTCGGTTGGCGCGCCGATTGAGTTCGCGATAGCTGACCTCGACGTCCCCGTGGATCACGGCGGGCGCGTCCGGGGTCGCGGCAGCCTGCGCCTCGAAGAGGGCGGGCACGCTGTCGGCGCTCAAGGGGTGGTCGGTGTCGTTCCACTCCACGAGGAGCTGGTGCCGGTCGGCCGCGCTGAGCATGTCGAGCGCACTCAGCGGGGCTCCGGGTGTCTCGACTGCCATGGCCAGCAGGTTCTGGAAGTGCCTGGCCATCCGCTCGGCCGTGGCCCGCTCGAACAGGTCGGTGCTGTAGCTGAGCAGTCCCTGGAACGTCCCGGCGGATTCCTGGAGGACGAGCGTGAGGTCGAACTGGGCACCGTCCAGGCCGGTGCGGAGCGGTTCGCTCTCCAGGCCGGGGAGGTCCCACACCTGGTCGGAGGGGTTCTGCGGAGTGAGCATCGCCTGGAAGAGCGGCGTGCGGCTGAGGTCGCGTTCCGGTGCGAGGTCCTCCACGATCCGCTCGAAGGGGGCGTCCTGGTGGGCGTAGGCGCCGTGCGCCGAGCTCCTGACCCGGCCCAGGAACTCCTCGAACGTCGGGTCACCCGACAGGTCCGCGCGGATGACGAGGGTGTTCACGAAGAAGCCGATCAGGCCTTCGGTCTCGCTCCGGTTGCGGCCCGCCGCAGGCACCCCGACGGCCACGTCGTCCTGACCGCTGTACTTGGCGAGGTGGAGCTGGAACACCGCGAGGAACGCCATGAAGGGGGTGACGCCCGCACGGCGCGCCAGTCGCCGCAGACCGTCCGACACCTCGGCGGGGACGGTGAACTCCACGCTCGCACCGGCGCCCGTACGCTGCGGCGGCCGCTGGCGGTCCGTGGGCAGTTCCAGCGGTTCCAGGCCGGCCAGCCGGTCCCGCCAGTAGGCCAGTTGACGTTCCAGGAAGTCGCCGCGGAGCCGGTCCCGCTCCCAGACAGCGAAGTCGGCGTACTGGACGGGAAGTTCAGGAAGCGAGGGGGCGCGGCCCTCGACGGCCGCCGCGTAGAGCTCCCCCACCTCCTTGGCAAGGACCGAGGTCGACCAGTCATCGGAGGCGATGTGGTGCAGAACCACCAGAAGGAGGTGCGAATCGGCTGCCTCACGTACCAGGACCGCCCGCAGCAGCGGGCCGCTCTCCGGGTCCAGTGGCCTGCGGGCCTCCTCCCGTACCAGTCGGAGCGCCTCGTCATCTCCCGCCGCATCCCACTGCTCGACTACGAACTCGACGCCCGGGACGATCAGTTGGCGCGGCTCCTCGTCGCCGTCCCGGACGATCCGGGTGCGCAGCACCTCGTGCCGCTGCAGCAGTCCGCTGAAGGCGGCGTCGAGGGCAGGGACGTCCACGACACCACGCAGCCGCACGACCTGGTGGGTCAGCAATTGACCGCTGTCGGGCATGAGCTGGTGCAGGAACCACAGACGCTGCTGTCCGAACGACAGTGGGGCTTCCCGGTCCTTGAGGCCACGCGGTTCCAGAGGGGGAGCCACAGCGTCCGACAACTGCTCCACCCGCTCGGCCAGCGCGGCGACGGAGGGGCAGGCGAACAGATCGCCGACGGCGAGGTCCAGGCGCAGTTCGTTCGTGATCCGGTTGACCACGCGCAGCACCAGCAGTGAGTCGCCGCCGAGTTCGAAGAAGTTGTCGTGGATGCCGATCCGGTCGATGCCGAGTACGTCGGTCCAGGCTCGGGCGATGACCTGTTGCACGGGGGTGTGCGGGGGGACGTACTGCTCGTCGAGCTGGGGTCGCTGGGTGTCGGGTGCGGGCAGGGCCTTGCGGTCCACTTTGTTGTTGGTGGTCAGTGGGAGTTGGTCGAGGAGGACGAAGGCGCTGGGGACCATGTAGT
>NZ_JBHXEM010000251.1:0-4409 GCF_042724755.1 Kitasatospora sp. NPDC127067
TCCGCCGCTACATCATCTGGCGGAACAAGCACGCAGCGGACGAACGCCTACACGAAATCGTCACCAGGGCGAACGTTGCCTGATGCGGCACTAGCGACGCCGCGGCAGCTCGCCCAGCAGGCCCGCCACCGAGGCCAGGTCGCCGCCCCGGTCGAGCAGCACCACCAGCGGCGGGTGGTGCGCCGGCGCGCCCAGTCGGGCGATCTCGCACGCGGTGACCCCGAGCCCCGGCGGGGCGACCAGGGCGATCGGCGCGCGGGACTCCAGCAGCGGCCCGAGCACCGGGCGGTACGCGGCCGCGGGCGGGGCGCCCCCGGCGGGGCGCAGCACGCCGAGGGCCTGCGGGCCCGGCCAGCCGCGGGCGGCGCCGGGGTAGCGGGTGTGCGGGGCGCCGGTCGGGGGCAGCAGCAGGACCCAGCCCGCGCCCGGGCGGGCGGCCCGGCGCAGCATGTCCAGCCGAACCGCCGGGGCGGCCGGATCCCCGCCCGGGGAGCCGGTGTCCGCGGGCTCGCCCAGCCGGGGCGCCGGCCGGCCGGCCAGGGTGGTCCGCAGGACCTCCGTGGTGCCCAGCCCGCTCGGCAGGTCCGGGAAGGAGCGCAGCAGGTGGGCGCTCTGGTCGAGCAGCTCGGCGGCGTCCCGGTCGGCGAGCAGGGCGCGGTCGTGGGTGGTGGTGAGGACCAGCCCGCCGGTGGCGTCGTAGTGGGCGGCGAGCGTGATCGGGTAGGAGGTGAGGGTGCCGGCCGGGACGGGGCTCTCCACGTGGATGCCGTGCGCGGCCAGGTCGGTCTCCAGCCGCAGGTGGTGCGCCGTGGCGGGCCGGTGCTCCAGCACGACCAGGGAGTTCGGCCGCTGCCCGCGCGCGCCGGGTGTCCAGCGGTGGGCCTGGCCGGGTGCGACCCACTCGTAGGCCGCGAGGTCGAGCACCCCGTCGCGCAGCGCCGCGAGCAGCTGCGGCACGGTGGTGCCCGGCTGCACCCGGACGGAGATCGGCAGCGGGTTGCGCAGGGCGCCGGGCAGCCGGTCGATGCCGTCCAGCGGGATGCCCCGGCCGGAGACCGTCACCGCGAAGCCGACCCGCACTGCCCGGGCCGGGCGGCGGGGCCGGTCGCCCTGCCCGGCGCGGTACAGCAGCAGCGCCCAGGCCGCCTGGAGCGCGCTGCTCTCGCCCGCGCCCCAGGCGGCCGCCCAGCCGCGCAGCCGAACCGCCTCGTACGGGGTGAGGCGGCGCCGGGCCCGGCCGCTGCCGCGCCGGTGCGGATCGGGGGCGAGCGGCAGGACGGGGGTGGCGGGCGGCCGGGTGGACCAGAACTGCCGTGCGGCGTCGGTGCTGCGGCCGGCCAGCCAGCGGGCGTGGTCGCGCAGGTCGGGGCGGCGCTCGCCGCCGGGCAGGACGCCGCCGGTGAGGTAGGCGCGGTAGAAGGACTGGAGCAGCAGCCGCACGCTCCAGCCGTCCAGCATCGCGTGGTGGTAGGTGAGCAGTACCCGGGTGGCGGGCCCGTCCTCGGCGTGCGGCGGGTCGTCGACGAGGGTGGCGCGCAGCAGGGCGGGGCGGCGCAGGTCGAAGCCGCGCCGGCGGTCCGCGGCGAGCAGGTCCTTCCAGTCGGCGGCGTCGTGCCGGTGCCGGGTCACCTCGGGGGCGGCGTGCTCGTGCAGCACCATCCAGGGGTCGTCGGTGCCGTCCTCGTCCCAGTCGAAGGCCGCGCGCAGCACCGTCTCGTGGTCGAAGACGGACTGCCAGGCCGCGGTGAAGCGTTCGGTGTCCAGTGGCCCGTGCCAGTGCCAGGACAGCTGCTCGACGTGCCGCCCGGCGGGCTCGGCCGGGTCGATGACCTGGCGCAGCAGCTCCCGCTGGAGCGCGCTGGTCGGCACGGTGACCGGCTCCGGCGGGTGCGCCAGCGCCTCGCGCAGTTCCTCCAGCACCCCGGCGGCGCGTGCGGGCGGGCCGGACGCGATGCCGACGAACAGCCGCCGGCCGCCGCCCGGGGCACCGCCCTGGCCGGCGTCCTCGACCAGCACCGCCCGCAGCCGGGGACCGGCGGCCAGGCTGCGCCCGAGGTCGGCGAGCAGCTGGTCGAGCGCCTCCGGGCCGTCCACCGTCCGCTGCCACAGCAGTTCCGTCGCGGGCCCGGGGGAGTCCTCGGCGGCGACGGTCCGCAGCGCGGCGCGCAGGGCCTGCGGCGGGTACGTCCGGTGCAGCTGGACCAGGACGAACTCCGGTGCCCGGCCGCGCCGTTGGGCGGCCTGCCGGGGCCGGGCGGCGGTTCCGGCCAGCGCGGCGCGCACCGCCCCCGCGTCCAGCGGCCCGGGCGGACGGCCGACGGGCAGGCAGGGCGCTGGGGCGCCGGTCACCCGCAAGGTGACGGGTGCGCTGGAGAACTGACGGTTCGTCATGGCTGATCAGCGGGCACCGGAGCCCTCATCCTTCCCGTGGGCCGGCCAGGATCGCGCCGGGGGTTACTGGGTGGCGAGCCCGCCGCAGACGTTCAGCGCCTGGGCGGTGATGCTGGCCGCGGTGGGGCTGGTGAGGTAGCCGGCCAGCGAGGCGACCTCCTCGGGCGTGGTGTAGCGGCCGAGCGGGATGTGCGTCGTGAAGTGCTGGTGGATGGTCTCGGGGGTGGTGTTGTAGGCGGTCGCGTACTCGTGGTGGATCCTGGCGGTGTGCGGGGTCTGGACGTAGCCCGGGCAGATGGCGTTGACGGTGGTGCCGGTCGGTGCCAGCTCCTTGGCCAGCGCCCGGGTGAAGCCGATCACGGCGTGCTTGCTCGCGGTGTACGGGGCGCCCAGGGTGACGGCCTGCTTCCCGGCGGTGGAAGCGATGTTGATGATCCGCGGGTGCGTGGTGGTGGTGATGTGGCCGTGCCGGAGGGTCTCCCGGGTGACCAGGAAGACGGCGTTCAGGTTGGTGTCGATGACGTCGTACCAGAGGTCGTCGGTGGTGGTGGCGGTCGGGCCGCCGCCGGTGCGGCCGGCGTTGTTGACCAGGACGCTGATCGGGCCGTGCTCGGCCACCGCGTGCCGGATCAGTTCGCCGACCTGGGTGGGGTCGCGGACGTCGCAGGTGAGGCCGTGGGCCTGGTGGCCCTCGTCGCGCAGGGTGGCGAGGGCCTGGTCGATGTCCTTGGCGGTGCGGGCGCAGATGAAGACACGGTGGCCGCGGCTGCCGAGTTCGCGGGCGATGGCGAGGCCGATGCCGCGGGTACCGCCGGTGATCAGGGCGAGGGGTTTCTCGGGTGCGGTGGTCATGACGCGTCCTGTGGGTGAGGGCTGGGAGAGGTCTGCGGGGACGGCCGTCCGGACGGGGCTCAGGCCGAGTACAGGTTGTAGGTGGTCGGGTGGGCCGTGGTGGGCGTGTTGAGGGTCGGGTCCAGGGTGAGGATCGCGTGCTGGAGGTGCTGGAGGTGCGGGGAGGGCTGGATGCCGAGTTCGCTGGTCAGCCGGTGCCGCAGGTGGTGGTAGGCGGTCAGGGCGCTGGTCTGCCGGCCGGCCCGGTAGAGCGCGACCATGGCCTGGGCGTGCAGGCCCTCGTGGTGCGGGTGCTGGTGGGTGAGGTGGGTGAGCTCGGGGATCAGCTCGTTGTGCCGGCCGAGCCGCAGGTCGGTGTCGATGCGGCGCTCCAGGGTGATCAGCCGGCTCTCCTCCAGCCGCATGATCTCGATGGTGAGGATCGGGCCGGGCCGGACGTCGACCAGGGCGGGTCCGTGCCAGAGGGCGAGGGCCTGGCGGAAGTGGGTGGCGGCCTGGTGGTCCTGGCCGTGGTTGAAGGCGTGCTGGCCCTGGGTGGTCAGCAGGTTGTAGGTGTGGACGTCCAGGTTGTCCGGGTGGGTGGTGAGCTGGTAGCCGCCGTGCCGGGTGGTGAGGATGTCCTTGGCGGTGGTGTGCGGGGTCGGCCCGAGGGCCTGGGTGATCCGGCGGCGCAGTTGCAGGATGTACGTCTGCATGGTGGTGAGCGCCTGTCTGGGAGGGTCGTCGCCCCAGATCTCCTCGATCAGGGTGGCCGTCGGCAGGATCCGGTTCGGGTAGAGCGCCAGGAGGGCGAGGATCTGGCGTTGCTTGGCGGCGGTGGGGACGACGGAGATGCCGTTGAGGTCGGCGGTGAGGGGGCCGAGGACCCTGAGGTGCATGGCGGTTCTCCTCTCGTGCGGGGGGTCGGGGACTCGGGGGTCGGGGACTCGTGGAGCCGGTGACGCGTGAAGGCGGGGACTCGTTGCCGCGGGGACCCGTGGATGCGTGGACCCGGTGGAGGGAGCGGTGCGCCGCGGGGACGGCAACCTCGTTCGTGCGGAAGGGCGTTCGAGTCAGCGGGATGGTGGGGTGGACGCGTCGCACCCTAGTTGCGCCTGGCGGCGGTGGCCGGATTCCTCAAGTGCCCGTCGAGCGGGGTTCCGGGCGATCTGGTGGCGGCTTCGGGC
>NZ_JBHXEM010000252.1:0-4392 GCF_042724755.1 Kitasatospora sp. NPDC127067
GTTCTCGGGCACGGCTGTCGCGCGGGCGTCGGCCCAAGGGGTGCGGGGTGCGAGTCCGGGGGGCGGACCGCGCCGCCCGGGCTGCGCTGACCAGTGCGCCCTCGGGCGGTGCGGTCCCGGTTGCGGACGCGGGGCGCGGGAAGGGGTCCTGGTTGCTTCCCGCACCGGCCGGTCCGCCGGCAGTTGGCCGCGGGGCGACCTCGGTGGCCGGGCTCCGGGGTCTCGTCCCGACTCCTCCCCAGCGGACCGCATCCGAAACCGGATGGAACCTTGCGTTTTGTCCGGTTCGTCGGCATGGGAGGTTCGAGTCGAACGGGCCCGCGGCCGGACTGGCCGCGCCCTCGCCGGGTAGCGTCATCCCTGACGGCCGCGGCGGGACCCGCGGCGTACCGCCGGGCACGGCGGGTTCGGCGGGTTCGGCAGTGGAGCGGTGGTAGCGAGGATGGCGCGGGGCGGAAAGGCCTTCAAGGCCGTGGCCAAGGGCATGGCCGTGGTGGCGAGCGCGGCCGCCGTGATCGAACGGCGCCGGCGGGCCGCGATGGCGGCCGACCCGCACGAGCCGGCCCTCCCGGGGTCGGCCGCCGGGAACGTTCCGGCGCTCGTGGACGGGCACGTCCCGGCACTTGTCCCGGCACTCGTCGAGGCGCCCGGGCCGGTCCCGGTCCCGCGGGCCGACCCGGCCCCGGCGGCCGAGGCGGTCCCGCCGTCCGCCGCGGCGGCCCCGGTCACCGCGCCCGCGCCGGTCGCGCACACCGGGTTCGGGCGGGAGTACCACCCCGGCCGCCCGGCCACCCCCGCCGAGGCGGTGCCGTGGGGACTGCGGGTGGCCGCGGAGTCGACCTGGCGGCTGCTGCTGCTCGGAGCCGCGCTCTACGTCGTCTTCTACGTGGTCGACATGCTGCGGCTGGTCGCCTTCTCGGTGCTGGCCTCGCTGCTGATCACCGCGCTGCTGGAGCCCTCGGTCTCCTGGCTGCGCCGGCGCGGGGTGCCGCGCTCGCTGGCGGCGGGCGGGGTGTTCCTCAGCGGTCTCGCCGGGATCGGACTGGTCGGCTGGTTCGTGGTCTGGCAGGTGTCGACCAACCTCTCGGACGTCACCACCCAGGTGAAGACCGGCGTCAACCAGATGCGGGACTGGCTGGTCACCGGGCCGCTGCACCTGACCCAGCAGCAGATCACCGACTTCGCCAACCAGATCACCAAGGCCATCACCACCAACACCGATCAGCTCACCTCGGCCTCGATCACCGGCGCGCAGATCGCCGTCGAGGTGCTGACCGCACTGCTGATGACCTTCTTCACCACCTTCTTCTTCCTCTACGACGGGGCGAAGATCTGGAACTGGGCGCTGCGCGGGCTGCCGCGGCACTCCCGCTTCGCGATGGCCGGGGCCGGCCCGAAGGCGTGGGCGACGCTCACCGCCTACGTGCGCGGCACGGTCTGCGTGGCCTTCATCGACGCGCTCTGCATCGGCATCGGCGTCGATCTGCTGGGCGTGCCGCTGGCCCTGCCGCTGGCCGTGATCATCTTCCTGGGCGCCTTCGTCCCGCTGGTCGGCGCACTGGTCACCGGCACCGTCGCGGTGCTGATCGCGCTGGTCACCCAGGGGCCGTGGACGGCGCTGATGGTGCTGGTGGTGCTGGTGGTGGTGATGCAGGTGGAGAGTCACATCCTCCAGCCGCTGATCCTCGGCCGGGCCGTAAGGGTCCACCCGCTCGGCGTGGTGCTCGGCGTCGCGGCCGGCGGCATCATCGGGGGCATCGGCGGCGCGGTGGTCGCCGTCCCGCTGATCGCCGTCACCAACACCGTGGTCACCCACCTGCGCCGGCGCAACGAGGCCGGCCAGGCCGTCTTCACCGCGCTCGAAGCCGCCCGCGAGGCCGCCGAACGGACGGCCGGACAGGCCGCCGGGCGCAGCGCCGAGCGCACCGCGGCCACCGGTTCCGCCGCGCCGGCCGCGCCCGCCACCGACTGACCCTCCGCCGTGCCGGACTGCCGGTGGGGAGAACGACGACGGGCCCTCCCGGACATGGTGTCCGGGAGGGCCCGTCGGGGTGCCGGGTGCGTCAGGCGGTGACGGCGGCGAGGGCGGCCTCGGAGTCGAGGACGCCGGCCACGGCCTGCAGGACGGCGGCGATCTTCATCGAGGCCTGGACGACCTCGCGCTCGACGCCGGCCTTGCGCAGCACGGCCTCGTGCGAGTCGAGGCACTGGCCGCAGCCGTTGATGGCGGAGACCGCGAAGCACCAGAGCTCGAAGTCGACCTTCTCGACGCCCGGGGTGCCGATGATGTTCATCCGCAGACCGGCCCGCATCGTGCTGTACTCCTTGTCGGAGAGCAGGTGCAGCGTCCGGTAGTAGACGTTGTTCATCCCCATGATCGCGGCCGCGCCCTTGGCGGCGGTGTACGCCTCCGGGGACAGGTTGGCCTTGGCCTCGGGCTCCAGCTCGCGCAGCAGGCCGGGGCTGCGGGTGGCCATCGCGCAGGACAGCACGGTGCCCCAGAGCTGCTGGGCGGGGAGGTCGGAGTTGCCGATGACCGAGCCCAGGTTGAGCTTGAGGTCCTTGGCGTAGTCCGGGAGGGCGGCCTTCAGGTCGTCGAGAGCCATGGGTCAGCCCGCCAGCAGGGCCTGGGCGTCGAGGGTGTCCTCGCCCTTGTTCCAGTTGCACGGGCACAGCTCGTCGGTCTGCAGGGCGTCCAGCACCCGCAGGACCTCCTTGGGGTTACGGCCGACGGAGCCGGCGGTGACCATGACGAACTGGATCTCGTTGTTCGGGTCGACGATGAAGACGGCGCGCTGGGCGGTGCCGTCCTCGCCCTCGACGCCGCAGGCGCGCATCAGGTCGTGCTTGATGTCGGCCAGCATCGGGAAGGGCAGGTCGCGCAGGTCCTTGTGGTCCTTGCGCCAGGCGTGGTGCACGAACTCGGAGTCGCCGGAGACGCCGAGGACCTGGGCGTCGCGGTCGGCGAACTCGTCGTTCAGCTTGCCGAACGCGGCGATCTCGGTCGGGCAGACGAAGGTGAAGTCCATCGGCCAGAAGAAGACGATCTTCCACTTGCCCTCGTAGGACTTGTGGTTGATATCGGCGAAGGCGCTCGCGGCGTCCAGGTCGACACAGGCCTTGAGGTCGAACTCGGGGAACTTGTCACCGATCGTGAGCACGTTCGCTTCTCCTGAAGTGAGATGAGGGGAGCTTGTCCGGAATCCGGACACCACTCACAGTTCCACATCGTGGACTGATCAGGGAAATAGCTACACTGGATGTGTCTGATCGGAGATTGTTATCAGTACTGAATCCCCCACGTCGCGGCCGGGTCCCCGCCGGAACGGCGGCTCCAAGGGTGACCCGACTGTGGCGAGTGCCACAGTCCGCAGCCCGCGCACTCCGACCGTCGCCCAGTTGCGCGCCTTCGTCGCGGTGGCCGAGCACCGGCACTTCCGGGAGGCCGCCGCCGCCACCGGGACCAGCCAGCCCGCGCTGTCCGGGGCGGTCGCGGCGCTGGAGGAGTCGCTGGGCGCACAGCTGGTCGAGCGTACGACGCGCAAGGTGATCGTCACCCCACTGGGGGAGCGTGTGCACCAGCACGCGCGCCGGGTGCTCGCCTCGCTGCAGGCCCTCACCGAGGAGGTCGAGGCCGCCCGCCGTCCGTTCACCGGGCCGCTGCACCTGGGTGTCATCCCGACCGTCGCGCCCTACCTGCTGCCCACCGTGCTGCGGCTGGTCCGCGACGGCTTCCCGGACCTGGAGCTGCACGTCCACGAGGAGCGCACCCCCTCGCTGCTGGAGGGCCTGGCCGCCGGGCGGCTGGACGTCCTGCTGCTCGCGCTGCCGGCCGGCGGGGCCTCGCCGACCAAGGACATCCCGCTGTTCGACGAGGACTTCGTCCTGCTCACCCCACCCGGCCACCCGCTCGCCGGGCGGATCGACGTGCCGCGCGACGTGCTGCTCGACCTGGAGGTGCTGCTGCTGGAGGAGGGCCACTGCCTGCGCGACCAGGCGCTGGACATCTGCCGCGAGGTCGGCGCCGACCCGGCGGGCTCGACCACCCGCGCGGCCGGCCTGTCCACCCTGGTCCAGCTGGTCGCCGGCGGCCTCGGGGTGACCCTGCTGCCCGCCACCGCGCTGGACGTCGAGGCCGGGCGCACCGACCGGCTGGCCGCCGTCCGCTTCGCCGCGCCGCAGCCCGGCCGCAGGATCGGGCTGGCCGTCCGGCCGGGCTCGGCCCGCAACGCCGAGTACGAGCGCTTCGCGGCCGCGCTGCGCGAGGTGCTGGTCGAGCTGCCGGTCCGGATCGTTTCCTAGTGCCGCATCAGGCAACGTTCGCCCCGTCGAAGTGCCGCCCGGCTGCCGCGCCGGGCGGCACCGAGCAAGCGGTCTCACCGAAACCCTTGC
>NZ_JBHXEM010000253.1:0-4304 GCF_042724755.1 Kitasatospora sp. NPDC127067
ATGGTACTGCAGGGGGGACCCTGTGGGAGAGTAGGACGCCGCCGAACAATTATTCAGAAGAACCCCCATCCGGGATCCGGATGGGGGTTCTTCGCGTTTCCAGGACCGTACGATCTATTCGTCGGAGCCAGAGCCAGAGCCAGAGCCAGAGCCAGAGCCGGAGGCGGACTCCGATCCCGTCCCGGGGCGCGGCTTTTCGGTGGGCTCCTGCCCTTGGGCCTGGGCCTGCTGCTGGTCATCCGGACGCGGCGTCCGGGAAGCCTGCGGTGCCGGCGAGGGCTGACTCGACCCCTGACCCGACGGCTGGTCCGTTGCCGGAACCGATGGCTGATCCGTTGCCTGAGCCGGTTCGGCGGTTGCCACCGAGCTCTCCGCCGTCCCCCAGGCCGGGCGGCCGAGCCACTTGTCCGCGCTGTTGGTGAGACGGGCGACACCCGTACCGTCCGGCCGCATGCTGTAGAGGTCGGCGCCGGCACCCGAGGGGGCCTGGGCGAAGACGATGGACTTGCCGTCGGGCGCGTAGGCGGCGGCGCCGTAGAAGATGTCCGAGGGTGCGGGGGTGAGGGCGCCGATGGCGCTGCCGTCGGGGTGCACGGTGTAGATGCCGCCGCCGGGGGCGTTGTCGGGGCCGGCCGGGTAGGTGGTGAAGAGGATCCGGGTGCCGTCGGGGGACCAGTCCGCACGGTCGCCCGCGCGCAGTTCCCAGGGGGTGAGCTGGCGCAGCCCGGTGCCGTCCGCGCTGACGACGTAGATGGCGCGGCTGCCGGCGGGTTGCCCGGTGGCGCTGGTGCGGTACTCGAAGGTGAGCTGCTTCCCGTCGGGGGACCAGCTGGGGTTGCTGACGATGCCGGAGTAGGGCTTGTCGTTGGTGAGGAAGGTGAGCCGCTGGACGTCGGTGCCCTCGGGGCTCATCAGGTAGAGGTCCGAGTACTGGATCTGGCGGCTGCCGGTCGAGTCCTGGACGCCCCAGGATCGGCTGAAGGCGACCTGCTTGCCGTCCGGGGAGAAGGCGGGGGCCCGTTCGTCCTCGTTGGCGCAGTCGGCGGTGCCGCTGTCGCAGAGCTGGTTGATCTGGTGTTCGGGGCCGCCGTTGGTGGGGACGGTCCAGAGCCGGGCGGTGCCGCTCTGCGGGTCGGTGCGGTCGAAGGCGATGGTGGTGCCGTCGGGGGACCAGTCCGGGCGGTCGTCGAGGGCGCGGGCCGGCGGCTTGGTGACCTGGTGCTGGCCGGTGCCGTCGGGGGAGAGGGTGACGATCGCGCTGCTGGTGCGGGCGGAGTCGGTGTAGGCGCGGCTGACGATCAGCCCGTTGTGCGCGGTGGCCGCGGGCGCTCCGACGGCCGCACCGACCACACCGGGGGTTTCGGCGGGTCTCGCCTCGGGGGTGCTGGTGGGAGTCTCCGGCCGGATCTCGGAGAGCGGGATCTCCCCGGGTTCGGCTCCGCAGCCGGTGAGCAGGGTGCCCAGAAGCAGAAGGCCCGCACCGGCGCTCGCGCGGGTGCGGGCCCTGCCCGTGGGTGACTGCCGTGTGCCGGTGGTGATCCGTGCCATCTCCGCCTCCGAGCCTTTCGACCGTTCCGACGTGTGCCCCCGCCGCGGATTCAGGACGAAGGCCCCTGGAAGGAGCTGTCACTGTGTCAGACGGGGGGCGTCGGCGGTCGGGCGACACGCGACGGAGAGTTCTCGCTCGGTCGCACGGAGTAGACGGACGGGGGAGGCGGGGAGGTCGGGAGAAGGGGGGGAGAAGAGAGGAGAAAGGAGAGGAGAGAGGGGAGGAGAAAGAGCTGTCAGCCCCGGGCGGCGCGGCGCTCGGCCCGGGCGAGGGCCTCCGCCTCGTCCTCGGCCTCGGCGACCTCCAGGGTGGGGGCGGTGCCGCCGAGGTGGGCGGGCAGCCACCAGGTGTCGTCCTGGCCGGAGGGCTTGGCGGGGTACTCGCGCTGGGCCTGGTCGAGCATCTCGCTCATGGCGGCGCGCAGCCGTCGGGTGACCATCACGGGCTTGTCGTTCGGTCCGAGGTGGATCGGTTCGCCGATCATGATGGTGACCGGGACGTGCCGCTTGGTGAGGGTCTTCGGGCGGCCCTTGGTCCAGAGCTGCTGGGTGCCCCAGAGCACGACGGGCAGCAGCGGGGTGCCGGAGTCGGCTGCCATCCGGGCGGCGCCGGTCTTGAACTTCTTCAGCATGAAGGAGCGGCTGATGGTCGCTTCGGGGAACACCCCGACCACCTCGCCGGCCTTGAGGGCGCGCACGGCGGCCTCGTACGCGGGCTGCCCGTCGGTTCGGTCCACCGGGATGTGCTTCATGCCGCGCATCAGCGGACCGGAGATCCGGTGCTTGAAGACGTCGTCCTTGGCCATGAAGCGGGTCTTGCGCTTGCCGCCGCGGTACGCGCCGAGGCCTGCGAAGAGGAAGTCCAGGTAGCTGATGTGGTTGCTGACCAGTACCGCTCCCCCCCTGGCGGGGATGTGTTCGGCGCCCACGATCTTGATCCGCACGTCGAGCGCGCGGAAGGCGGTGAGTGCGGCGCCGATCACCGGCGGGTACACGAACTCTGCCACGGTCAGTCCTGACTTCCACGGGTCGGAGCCCGGTTCGGCGGGTACCCGCTCCGTTGTGCGGGCGGCGCCGACCGGAGCACGGCACTCCGCGGCGGTCACGGGTGATTCACGGAGATGATCCCCCGAACGAGTGCCTGCTGTCACCTGAGGCGTGCGGTCAAGCGAATTTTGGCGGTGTGATCTCCGTGATGAATTCGAACGGGAACTTTTCGGCCGCGCACATCACGCGCCGGCGGTGAGTCGGCCCTGGGCGCGCCGGACCAGGGGGTAGAGCTCGCTGCCCACGCAGTAGCCGAACGCGGCGTTGGCGAAGGCGGCGGTGAGGGCGGCCGAGCAGGCCAGCGCACCGAGCCAGGTCACCTCGGCGCAGTAGCCGAGGGCGCCGACCGCGGTGAACACCATGAGGATGCCCTGGTCGAAGCGGAGCGGCCGCTCGTCCTCGGTCTCGGAGGGCGGTGCGAGCCGGGGGAGCACGAGCGCCTGGAACAGCCGGACGTACGGGGCCATGCGCAGGCCGCCGAAGGCACCGAGGGCCAGGACGAGCGTCTGGGCGGCCAGGAGGGGGCAGTTGCCAGTGCGCAGGACGACGGCCAGGACGATGGAGGTGAGCGCTGCGGCGAGGCGGGAGCCGCGGGGATCGGTCTGCAACGGTGGCTCCGGGGGTCGCGACGGGCGGCGGCAGCGGCGGGGCGTCGGCGGCGGGCGTCAGCGTCGTCGGTGGAGGACGGCCCGGGCCGTGGCGGTGACGCGGCGGCAGGCCGGCGGCGGCGTTGGGCGACAGTCGGAATCCACCGGCCGATCGTACGTGGCCGGGCCCCGGCGGTCGACCGTGTTTCGGGCGCGGAGGGCCCTGCCGCAGACTGGGGGGATGACCTGGCCGCCGGTGCGTGTTGTGGTGCCTCGACGGTGGCCGGGACCGGCTCGCTGTGGGCCGGGCGCGGGGCCGGGAGAGAGACGGGAGGCCGAGGGTTGAGCACCGAGGACGGGGCGGTACGGCTGTCGGAGGCGGAGTTGGGCGGGCCGCTCGGTGCGCGGGCGACGCTGGTGCAGTTCTCGACGGCCTTCTGCCAGCCGTGCCGGGCCACCCGGAGGGTGCTCTCCGAGGTGGCCGGGATGGTCGACGGGGTCGAGCACGTCGAGGTGGACGCGGAGGAGCGGCTGGAGCTGGTCCGCCGGCTGGAGGTCCGGCGGACGCCGACCGTCCTGGTGCTGGACGGGGAGGGCCGGGTGGTGCGGCGGGCGGCGGGGCAGCCGCGCAGGGTGGACGTGATCGCGGCGCTCGGGCGCGTGGTGTGAGCAATCCGGCGGCAGTTGTTCCGCCCCGTCGGGTGGAGTCGGCTCCGGGCTGGGGCAGGATGGGCGCAGGCGGCGGGAGCGGCCGCACGGCATAAGCTACTGGCCAGTAGTGACCACTGCACTACCGGCGAGTATGCTGCCAGGAAGTTCCGGACCGGCACGGGAATTCGCTGCCCGGAGCGGGTGCGTGCCGTGTTCGCGCCCGCTTGCACCGCCGCAGCCGCCGGACGAGACCAGTACAGGAGACAAGGCCGTGAGCTTGAGGATCGTTGTCTGTGTGAAGCACGTGCCGGACGCGACGGGTGACCGTCGTTTCGCGGACGACCACACCACCGACCGGGAGGGTGTGGACGGCCTGCTGTCGGAGCTGGACGAGTACGGCGTGGAGCAGGCGCTGCGGATCGCGGAGGCGAACGAGGGCGCCGAGGTGACGGTGCTGACGGTGGGGCCGGA
>NZ_JBHXEM010000254.1:0-4274 GCF_042724755.1 Kitasatospora sp. NPDC127067
CACGTCGAAGCCGGACCAGTCGACCCGCCGCACGCACTCCTCGACGAACTCCGGCAGCACCCGCTCCCGCAGGTCCAGCAGGAAGTCGACGTCGCACCCCAGTTCGGCGCAGACCGCGCGGATCTCGGACGGATGGTGGGCGGTGTACCGCGCGTGGGCCGGGGCCAGCTCCCGGAAGGCGGCCGGGGCGAACAGCCATTCACCGAGGAGCACGTCCCGGGTGTGACAGAGGGCCTCGTAGCGCTCCCAGCCGATGGCCGCGCCGAGTTCGAGGTTGAAGTAGAACGACTCGGCCCGGACGCCGTCCAGGCCGAGGACGGCCCGCAGCAGGCCGAGCTGGATCGAAGGGCGGCGCGAGGACGCGAAGGGCATGTTGACGAGGGCGAGCCGGATCCGGCGCCTGGTGGCCGATGGGTCGAGCCGGACCTGCTCCGGGTGGACGTGTGTCATGGATGGGCTCCGGTTCCACGGGTCGCGTGGGCGATGACGGTCGGCGCGGTGAGGCGGAGGACGCCGTCGTGCTCGTACCGTCGCAGGGCGGCCACGGCTTCCTCGGCGACCTGTCGGCGAGCCTCCGGTGCCAGGCGGTCGAGCATCGGCCGCAGGTTCCAGGCGTGGTCGGGCAGGGCCTGCCAGAAGTCCTCCGCGGTGCCGGGCCACGGGCACGGCGCCGCGAGGGTCCGCGCCCGGACGTCGCGGAATCCGGTCGCGGTGAGCAGGGCGCCGAGGGTGTCGGGGACGGCGAATCCGTAGGGGTCGGGCAGTGCCGGTGCTGGTGGTCCGGGCGGGGTGTGCCGAAGGATGACGGCGACGGTGGCGCGGACGGCCGGGGTCGCGCGCGGCGGTCCGAGCGCGGTGAGGACGATCCGGCCGCCGATCCGCAGCACCCGGTGCGCCTCGGCGAGGGCTCGGCCCGGATCGGGGAAGTGCATGATGGCGTTCCGGCAGGTGACGAGGTCGAACGACGCGTCGGCGAATGGCAGCCTCTCCGCGTCGGCGACGCCGAAGACGATCGCCGCGCCGGCCGTCGCGGCGGCCGCCGAGGCGTAGCCGACCATCTCCGGGACGAGGTCCGTCGCGACGACGCGGCCGGCTGGCCCGACCAGCGGGGCCAGGGTGAGCGCCGGTTCCCCCACGCCGCAGGCGAGGTCGAGCACCCGCATGCCGGGCCGTGGCCGGGCGGCCTCGACGACGGCGCGGGTGACGGCGGCGCCGGCGGTGCTGAACTCGCGTCTCCAGCGGTGCCACCCGCGGGCGACGTCCCGGTAGCCGTCGGCCACCGTCGCCTTCTGCGCGGCCGTGCGGCCGGAGGGGGCCGGGGGTGTCGGCGGAAGCGGCCCTGCTGTCATCTGGCACCGTCCCTCCGGGTCAGAACGCCACGGGCAGCGTCGAGAGACCGTGGATGTTGATCTCGTCCCGCCACACCAGTGGTGCGGCGGTGTCGAGTTGCAGGCCCGGGAGCCCGGTGAGTGTGGCCCCGATCGCGGCGTGCACGATCCGGCGGGCCAGCGTGGCGCCTGGGCAGGCGCGCTTGCCGAGTCCGAATGCGATGTGGGGGTTCGGCGACCGGTCGGGGATGAACCGGTCCGGCGCGGGGAAGCGGTCCGCGTCGCGGTTCGCGGCGGCGATGAGCAGGATGACGGGGGCGCCCTGCGGCAGGTCGACGCCGCCGATGACGGTGTCCTCCCGGACAACCCGCGACAGGATGGGTGCTGTGCCTTCGTGTCGCAGCATCTCCTCGACGGCGGTCGGGAGCCGGTCCGGCCCGCGGAGCAGGCGCTGCGCCGGCAGCGGTTGCCGCAGCAGGGTGTTCAGCCCGAGCGTGATGGCGTGGGTCACGTTCTCGTGCAGGCCCAGGATCAGGTTCGCGGCGACGAGCACCCGCTCGTCGTCGGTGAGCCCGTCGACGGCGAGCAGCGCGCTGAGGGCGTCCGGTCCGGGCCGTGCGCGCCGTCGGGCGAGGAGGTGCGCGAGAAAGCTGCTCAGGCTGTCGACGGCAGATTCGCCGGCGGCCATGGCCGCGGTGCCGCTGAATCCTCCGCTGAACGTGTGGACGATGTCGTGGACATCGCGGCCGAAGTGCGAGCGGTCCGCAGCCGGGATCGCCAGCAGCTCGGCGCCGACGACGGCCGGCAGCGGGTGGGCCAGGTCCGCGACGAGGTCCATGCGGTGCCGGGTCACGACCGGGTCGAGCAGCCCGCGGGCGATCGATTCCAGCCGGGCGGGCGGCAGCTGGTGACCGACGGTGGCCAACGCCCGCATCATCGCGCGGCGCAGGCGGGTGTGCTCGGGCGGATCGATCTCGTTCAGCAGCCGGCCGAGGAACCGGGTGACCTGCGCGATGCCGGCGTGCTCGGCCGGCGGGACGTTGGCCAGGACGGTTCGGTAGCCGGTCCGGTGGGACAACCGCGGGTCGCGCAGCGCGGTCACGACGTCCGCGTACCGACAGACCACCCAGGACTGCATGGCCTCGCTCCAGTGCACCGGATGCTCGGCCTGCAGCCGGTGGTAGTGCGGGTACGGATCCTCGTGGACCCCGGGCAGGAACGGGTTGTACTGCGGTGGTGTCCGCTCGACCACCCCGGCGGCCCGCAGCAGCGACTCGATCGCCTGCCGTTCGCCCGCCGGAAGGTCGCTCTGCAGGGCGCGCAGTTTGCCGAGAACCCGGCCGATGTCGGTCATCGCGAGGCCGGAATGCGTCAGTTGCGCCATCGGGACTCCTCTCCCGCACGTCCGGCCCGGGCCCGGGCCTGGGCGAGGGGCCGGGGTCGGTGGTCGCGCGCAACCCTGCCCCGTGCGGCGCGCCGGTCGGCGGACCGCACGGGGCAGGGCCGGTCGATCGTCAGAACATCACGGTGCCGGTCACGCCGATGGTGCTGCCGGCGAAGGCCGAGCCGGGCTTCAGCTGGTCGAACTGTGCGATGCCGAGCGAGTCGTCGAGCTGCGCGCGGAATGCCGGCTCTGCCGCCGGTACGAGTTCCGCCGGGTCCGCGTTCGTGCTCTGCGCACCGGCGGACGCGGCCCGGCCGAGGAGCCACTGCAGGACGTTCTGCTCGCCCGGCGGCAGTCCCTTCGCGAAGGACTCGAGTTTCTGGCTGACGGCGTCGATGTCCTCCGCCGTGACCTTGACTTGGCGGACATTCGGATCGGACACGGGTTCCTCCTTCGACGGGCCTCTCTACGGACGATGTAGGGGGTGACGGGTTTGTTCGGTTCCGGCCGGGGGTCGGTACCGCGCGGACGCCGGCCTGTTCACCAGTTGGGATTGATCGGCAGCGCCAGACTCAGGTACCGGTCGTTCTCGCGCAGCATCAGGCCGAGTGCGGTGAACTCGTCCAGTGCCGCCTGCACGGCGCCCCGGTCGGCCTCGACGTCCGACGCCTCGCCGACCAGGTCGACGATCCGGGACGCGCTGTGTTCGGCGGGCGTGCAGCACTCGTAGACCGCGGCCGCGAGTTCGTCGAACGAGTGGACCTGCGCGGGACCGGATCCGCGACCGTCGGTGACGGTCAGCCGGCCGGCACCTCTCTGGTAGATCAGGTAGGGCGGCTGGTCGCTCGCCCACCGTTGCTGCCAATCTTCAAGGTAGCTCGCCAACTCCTCGTGCGCAGCCGCTGGCACGGTGTCGACCGCGTCGTAGGAGAAGAAGTAGGCGATGCGGTCGAGCTCGACAGCGTCCGGATAGACGAAGGCGTAAGCCTGCTCGGGCCGGACGTTGACGATGCCCAGCTCGGCTCGCTGCGTGAAGTTGGGACTGAACCGCTCCAGCCAGATCCTGCCGAGCGACTCGGGTGGCTGCAGGTGCGGGACCAACCGGGCCGTCGCCAGCTGCTGTTCGTAGTCCTCGGGCCGCTCGCCCGGAAACCCGACCAGGATGTTCCAGTGCATGCTGACCCCGTGGTAGCGGCCCCACTTGAGGGCGCGCACGTTCTGGACGGCCGTGGTGCCCTTGCGCATCAGCTGCAACACGCGCGTGCTCAGGCTCTCGATGCCGGGCTGCAGGTGGCGGACGCCGCCCCGGGCCAGTCGCCGGATCTGCTCGTGGGAGAGGTTGGCCTTGGTCTCGTAGAAGAAGGTGTAGTCGCGTCGGAGTTCGGCGAGCCGGTCGAAGACCCCCTCGATGTAGTGCAGGTCGACGATGTTGTCCACGGCGACGAGTTGGTAGATCGCGTAGCGTTCGGCGAGTTCGTCGATGCCGCGCAGGGCCCGTTCGGGGGATTTGCTGCGGAAGGCCATGCCGAGGCCGTTGAGTCCGCAGAAGGTGCAGTGGTGCT